>JBAXXB010000233.1:0-7685 GCA_037128115.1 Bacteroidota bacterium | reverse complement strand
GAAAGTGACGAAAAACATACAGTCGACCTTTGTTGAGTTCCCTTTATGGGTGCGATTTAAAGGAAAACGGATTCAAAACATGAGACCCTATGTGTTGGCCGGGGGAAAATATGCACTCGACCTGGCTTCAAATGCAAAGAAAAAAGCCGATAATACGGCTGCCTATGTATTTATTAACCGGAAAGATATTTATGCACTCGGCGGAGTGGGTTTCGATTTTTACACCGCTTATTTCAAATTCGGAACCGAAATTACCATGTCATACGGCCTTTTCGATATTCTGAAACGCGACAACACCATTTATACTGAGACCGTCAGCCGCATGAGTTCTAAAATATTCCAGATATCATTTACTTTCGAGTAATTTTTTGTTTGGCCCTTTTTAAACATACCTCCCTCTAAACTGTTGCTTAATATTGCAGAAACAGGAACGCATTTTCTCCTGCCAGGCAATTAAACGTACAATTCCTTTCATTTCAATCCATGCGCAAAGAAATCGAAATCGCCATGACCCCGAAGCAGGCGTCCGACCCATCGGGATGGAAAACAGCCTTTGCACATGTACTTCGCATACAACCTGGCCGGATCAAACATCTGAGCCCTATACAACGCTCAGTCGATGCACGCTCGTCGAAAGTTAAAATCAGGCTGAAAGCCGAACTTTTTATTGACGAATCTCCGCTTGAAACCCGTAAATCCGGCCATACTGACTATCCGGATGTAAGTCATAAAATACCCGTTATCGTTGTTGGTGCAGGTCCCGCTGGCCTTTTTGCCGCACTTACCCTGATTGCAGGCGGTATGAAACCTATTGTAATAGAACGAGGTAAAGATGTGAAAGCCCGCAAGTTTGACATCGCCCAGATAAATCGCGAGCATGTTGTAAATCCCGATTCCAACTACTGCTTCGGTGAAGGCGGAGCTGGCACTTACAGCGACGGCAAACTTTTTACCCGCTCAACCAAACGTGGCAATGTCGACCACATTCTTTCGACCCTTGTTTCGCATGGCGCTTCCGAGGATATACTTATCGACAGTCATCCGCATATAGGGACTGATAAGTTACCGGCTATAGTAGGAGCCATGCGTCAGACCATTATCGAAGCGGGTGGGGAAATCTTTTTCAACCGTCGTATCACTGACCTGGTTATCCTGAACGGGAAAATCAAGGGCGTTGAAGACCGTAACGGAAACCGGTACGAAGCACAGGCCGTGATACTTGCAACAGGCCATTCCGCCCGCGACATTTACGACTTACTGCACCGCAAAGGTCTGGCACTCGAAGCGAAAAGCTTTGCCCTTGGCGTGAGGGCCGAACATCCACAGGCACTCATCGATAGCATACAATACCGTCAATCATACGGGGATCCGTATCTTCCGGCGGCACCGTACAGCCTTGTGAAACAGGTTGATTGCCGTGGCGTATTCTCTTTCTGCATGTGCCCTGGAGGCATTATTGTTCCTTCGGCCACCGAAGCCGGGCAGGTAGTAGTAAACGGCATGTCGAACAGCCGGCGCAACTCGCCTTTTGCCAATTCAGGAATTGTTGTACAAGTCGAACCTGCTGACATAGCACACTTATCGGAATTCGGCCCTTTTGCCGGTCTTGAATTCCAACGAAGAGTGGAAGATGCCTGCTGGCGTGCCGCAGGCATGAAACAGTCAGCCCCGGCACAGCGGATCACCGATTTCACCCGTGGCATCACTTCCTCTTCCCTGCCCGAAAGCTCCTATTTCCCTGGAATAGTCGCGGCACCGCTGCACGAGATCCTTCCACCCTCCGTTGGCGGGAGGTTACAGGAAGCCTTCCTTCAGTTCGACAAAATGATGAAAGGCTATCATACTTCCGAGGCCATTATCCTGGGTACTGAATCGCGCACTTCCTCCCCAATCAGGATTTTACGCGATAACGACTCGCTTGAACACATCAATCTAACCGGCTTATACCCTTGCGGCGAAGGTGCCGGGTACTCGGGAGGAATCGTGTCGTCAGCAATCGACGGGGTAAACTGCGCCCAGGCTGTACTGAAAAAATATAAAAAATAGTTTAGACTTCCCTGTTTGCTCTAAAACACTGTCTAATCCTGTTTTACCGACAATCAAAATTTATTCTGCGGCTACTGTTTCACGCTCAGGACAAGATACCTTTTACAAGGGCATATACATACTCATGTTATACAATCCATGACGTTTTTATTATTTCTAATATTCTTTTCGTAAAGTACTCTGTAATTTCATATTAAACGTACTTTTATATCCTGATTAAATTCATGTATATGATGGATATTTTACCCAATGAGGAGCTTTTCGCCGGACTCAGGAAAAAAGCAGCATTTAAACAGCAGGTTTACCGTAACACCCTTGAAACATTCAGATTGTTCAAATCGGTATTGACCGAAATGGCAGAAGAATTCAGGCAAAAATACCGGAATGACCCGCAGCAAATACCATTCGAATACCGGGACAAAGGCGAATTTGAAGCTGAGCTCAGGTTCGGTGGCGATATCCTGATATTTACCATGCATACCAATGTATTCGAGTTTTCGCGTGACCATGAAGTTATGAAAACCATGTATATTCATGAGAAGACGGAACGTTCGTACTGCGGGGTAATCATGATTTTCAATTTCCTGGCTGATTCCTTTAAATACAACCGGTTCAATGACCTTGGCTACATGATAGGCCGGATATTTGTCAATGTTGAGAACCATTATTTTATAGAAGGAAAACGCGAAGTAGGGCAGTTGTATAATAGCTTCCAGTCCTCGGTGATAACGGCAGAATCCGTCAGGCTCATCCTCGAGTCGGCCATCCGGTATACCTGTAACTTCGATTTACTCACGCCGCCTTACGATGCCATGAAGATGATCACCGTGGCAGATATTCAAAGTACCCTTGACAACATGAAGATGACCACTGGCAAAAGGCTCGGCTTCCGTTTCCAGGGTGATCATGAGGAAATTGGCTGAGGTATGCATTTAACGTTTTGCTACCAGAAATTGAAAACAAAAGATAAAATCCTTATCTTTAAGCCCTTCTAGATATTTTGTATGAAAAAACGCTGCCTGCTTCTCGTAATTGGATTGCTATTTTCGACTCTGGCTTTCGCCCAAAAAAGCCCAGTACCCATAAAACTAACTCCCCTAAGTGAAACTGACCTGCTGAAACTGGCTACGTTTCCTGAATACAAGGCTACACCCGGTGACCAATCCAATACCATGCCTTCATCAGTGGATAATACCACCCAGCCTTTTTTCAGGCCTTTATTTAATCAATCGGGGCTCGAATGCGGGCAAGCCTCCAGTATAGGGCTCAATTTCACTTACGAAATTGACCTGGCGCGTAACCTGCCCGCCAATATTACCCAGAACCAGTATGCTACCTATTTTACGTATGACTTTATAAATGGCGGATCCGATGCCGGGGTAAGTTACTTCGAAACCTGGGAAATTGTGAAGCGATGCGGTACCCCCACTGCCTTTGATTACGGTGGGTTATCAACAGGCGGGGCTGCCCGTTGGATGACCGGTTACGACAAGTATTACAATGCCATGCACAACCGGATATCGGATGTTTATGCCATTAATGCCGGCAATGTTGATGGACTAAACACCTTAAAAAACTGGATTTATAACCACTCCAATACTTCTACTATTGGTGGGCTGGCAAATATTTACGTGCAGTATAAAACACCCGATGCCCAACTGGCAGCCGGCACACCCGAAGCAGGAAAATGGGTAATAACAACCTGGGGAGGAAGCCCGAATCATGCGGTAACTCTTGTTGGTTATAACGATTCCATACGTTATGATTATAACGGCGACGGCCAATACACCAACAATGTTGATATCAACGGCGACGGGATAGTGGATATGAAAGACTGGGAAATAGGCGGTTTTAAACTAGCCAACACCTATGGAGGAATAAATAACTGGGGGAACACAGGATTTTCGTACGTGATGTATAAAACCTTCGCCGATAACCTGGGCAGCGGGGGGATATGGAACCATGCAGCGCATATTGTCAAGGTTAAACAGGATGTTGCTCCAAAACTCACTTTTAAAGTAAGTTTAAAGCATACTTCAAGGAACAAACTCAAGATCATGGCCGGCGTTTCGCAAAATCCGAATGCCACTGAACCAGACGCTACGCTTAATCTTCCCATTTTCGACCTGCAGGGGGGTGATAAATATATGCTGGGAGGCACAACAGAGGCCGACAAAACCATAGAATTCGGAATTGATGCTACTCCTCTTTTCAGTGAAATAGCACCTGGACAGCCTGCCCGTTTTTTCCTGACAGTGCAGGAAAACGATCCGCTGGGGGCAGCCACAGGCCTAGTAAATTCTTTTTCCCTGGTTGACTATACAGCGACACCCACGACTATAAGTTGCAGCAGCAGCAACCTTCCGATAGTTGAAAACGGGCTCACCGTGATGACAATCAATTATACGCCTAACCACAGCCGCCCTTCCATAACCAATACTTCGTTACCCGAAGCTAAAATTTATGAGCCCTACAGCCAGCAAATGAACGCAACAGCTGGAACTCCTTCGTATAGATGGAAGTTCTTATGCGATTACACCGAGGTCCCGGTGCCGACCGCATTCCCTTCCGTTACGGCACAACAACTTGCTATTTCTAATACTACCAACGGTTTCGCTGAAGTTACCCTTCCTTTCGAATTTCCATTCTATGGTAAAAAATATGCTAAACTTTATGCTTCGGTTGATGGCTACCTGATGTTTCAACCCGACCTGATGCCCTGGCCATTTATTATTTATGAAAAGACATTCTTCAAAAATACTGCCAACATTGCGCCCTATATGTCGAAGCCGCTCAATCTTTTCCCTTCAGAAGGCGATGGAATTTGGTACGAAGGTAATCAAAACTACGCTATATTTCGCTGGAAATCTGGCATGTATGGTAGCGGACCAACTACAGACTTAAACTTTGCAGCCAAAATATTCCCGGACGGAAAGATTGAATTTTATTATGGGAGCATTGTATCAAACGACTGGGTTACATGGAATGCAGGAATTTCGAATGGCGACGGAGTGAATTACCATTTCTGCGCCATAACGGATTCGCTTTTACAACCTTCAGCAAACTCTATGTTCCGGATCACGACTCCCCCGTTTCCATACGAAATGAGTCTGACCGATGATGGAGTGTTTTCGGGAACACCTGTAAATGCATATACAAATGTTCCGCTCAGGTTCTATGCGGAGGACAACAACAATATGTTCAGCACCCGTACGCTGGCATTTTCCACCAAGGGTATCAACATCGAATACAGCGTTCATTCAGGAAGCGACAGCATTATCGAATTCGGGGAAACGGCCTCCCTGACAGCAAAGCTGACCAATATCGGCACTACCGCACTGCATAATGTGAACCTGAAACTTTTAATAAGTGATCCGTATATTAACCTGATCGACAGCACTCAAAGCATTGGATTGTTGAATCCGGGACAGACCGTAACTGTAACAAACGCTTTATCGTTTCATGTTTCGGACCAGGTGCCCAACAACCATACCATCACCACAATAAGCCAGGCAATTGCAACTGAAGATATTTTTACCCGGGCCCTTCCCTTCACTGCCTTTGCCCCCTTGTTGAAAATATCGGCTCTCAGTGTACTGGATGGTAACAACAATGTACTTCAGCCCGGCGAAAGCGGCACTTTGCATATCACCTTACAAAACGCAGGTGGAGCAACAGCATTAAATATCATCGGCCTGCTTGGAGCTATTGACCCGCTGATATCTATTACACAACCTAATGCGACCATTGCATCATTAAGTAAAACATCTACACAAAGCATTGATTTCCAAGTATCTGTTTCACTTTCCTGCCCTGCCTGGCATGTAGCATTTGCGGCACTTCACCTTTCGGCTGATCAGAATTATACCGCAACTGACAGCGTTTATTTCACTATTGGCACAGTTACCGAAGATTTTGAAACAGGCAACTTCTCCCGGTATCCCTGGTTAACCGGTGGAAATGGCGCCTGGACCATTACTAACACCCTACCCTATGAGGGAGTTTACTGTGCTGCTTCACCGGCATTGAACGACCTGCAGCAAAGTTCAATGTATGTTGTGATGGATGTATTATGCGCCTCCGAAATCAGCTTTTACCGCAAAGTCTCCTCCGAAAATAATTATGATTTCCTGACCTTCCTCGTTGATGGAGCCGAAAAAGGCAAATGGTCAGGTGAGGCAGCCTGGGCTAAGATGACGTATAGCGTTCCTGCTGGCATACACACCTTCTCCTGGCGATACAGCAAGGATGTTAATACGATTGCCGGCAGCGATAAAGCCTGGGTTGATTATATCATCTGGCCTCCCTACGACGACATTCTGCTGGTTGCCAATGCCGGCCCCGATGGAACGGTTTGCAGTCCTTCGGCATACGCGCTACAGGCAAGCGTTCTTAATGCGGGGAACATTTTCTGGACTAGCAGCGGAGACGGAGTCTTTGAAAATGGCACACTGCCTAATGCACTCTATCATCCCGGAAGTAATGATGTAACCTCAGGGTCTGCAATTCTTACCATACATGCACTCAGCCCATCAGCGCTGACAGTCAGTGACAACCTAACCTTAAGTGTTTTCCAATCCCCTATGGCATGGGCTGGTCCCGATGCAACCATCTGTTCAGGAAACAGTTATACCATTACCGGCGCCACTGCCTCTATGCTGCCTGTGCATTGGAATACTTCAGGCGACGGCAGTTTCAGCAACAGTGCCATACTTTCCCCTGTCTACAGCCCGGGACCAGCTGATATCAGCAATGGCCAGGCATTCCTGGTACTTACGTCCTCTGCAACACCGCACTGCAGCAGTGCAAGCGATACTATACTCTTAGTCATACATCCGGCCGTTAATGCATCTGCTGGTGCTGATCAGTCCATACCCTATGGAACTGCAACTCAACTGAACGGGAATGCCGGCGGGGGGACAGGTGCACTCTCAATAAACTGGGAACCGGTTGATAAACTGGTTTATGCCGGGGTAATCAATCCCGTAACATTAAATCTTAGTAGTTCGGTGGAATTTATATTGCATGTTAGCGATCCTGCAACCCAATGTGCTGCAGATGACATGATGTTTGTAAATGTGACAGGCAGTCCGCTGAGCATCAACATCAGTGCTCAACCGGGAGAGTTGTGCGTAGGAGGATCAGCCCAGCTCAATGCGCTGGCAGGAGGAGGTTCCGGCAATTATACATTCAACTGGACCTCGGTTCCGGCAGGATTTACATCCGGAATTGCCAATCCGCTGGTGAGCCCGGTTGCGACAACAGTATACACAGTCCATGTATCCGATGGCTTGAATACCATGAATGCGTCAACAACGGTTATAGTTGATTCCATGGCTGCAGTACCATCCATGCCAAACGGCCCGTCTTCGGTAAACGTGATTGCTACACCGGTTTCCAGCTACGTGACAAACAGTTCTCCTAACGCAATAGATTATATCTGGCATATCTCACCTTCCGAATCCGGATCCCTGGTTGCAGCCGGAACAAGCTGCCAGGTCAACTGGAATGTGTTATTTAACGGAACTGCCTATTTATCTGTGGCAGGTATTAATACCTGTGGCATAGGTGAATTCTCGGAAGTGCTAAATATAACAGCATCTCCTTTGATCGGGATACGGGATCTGGCAATTTACGAT
>JBAXXB010000232.1:0-7696 GCA_037128115.1 Bacteroidota bacterium | reverse complement strand
AGCAGGGTAACCTATGGGATGATCAAAAATATCCTTGAAAACAACCTGGATAAAATCAAGACAGTATATACCTGGGAAAAGGTAATTCATGCTTATTACCAGTTGTTTCTGAAATTATCGTATAAATAACCTCCGGGGCTTCTTGTTATAATTCCAGGAGTTCGATTGTTGTAGGCCGGTTCATTAGCTCGATTTTCTAATCATCCCGTTTATTTTGATGCTTTACGGGTGTTTTAAAAGAAAGACTTTCTATAACCCTGATTATTTGCTTTTTATCAATTACTTTTGAAAAATATTACAAACTATACCTGATAAACCGGGCATTTCTATAATTTTAAATCAAATATCGCAGCATGAACAATATCCGGAAAGAACCACTCAATACGCTGGGTCACAATTTTATACCGGCTGAATATATCCCACAGGGCAAGGATGAATACTATCTACGTTATCAGCAAAATCCTGACAGCAGCCGTTACAGGCACCTTAATGCCCATGAAATCGAAGTACTGGTGAGGAACAGGAATACCTGCGACGACTGGAATAACCTGATGGTTTCGGAGGCCTTTAACCCTGAACTGGTAAAAAACTGCAAGTTCTTCGGGCTGGTACGAATCGGGAAACTCGAGTCCTTCTACCTCGAATTTAATGATTTACGGATGCCGGTAGGTTTGTACAACAGCATTATCATAAATTGCGATTTTGGTGATAATGTAGTTGTTGATAATGTTAATTACATGGCCTATTATATCATTGGTAACGAGGTAATTATCACCAACGTGAATGAAATGTCGACCACCAGCCATGCCAAGTTCGGAAATGGAATCCTCACGGAGGGCGAGCCGGAGGAGATCAGGGTTTGGATAGAGATTTGCAACGAAAACGGGGGACGTGCCGTGCTTCCATTCGAAGGTATGCTGGCGGGCGATGCCTGGCTTTGGAGCCGCGACAGGGATAACGCTGATCTTCAGCGCCGCTACCGTGAGATGACCGAGAAGAAATTCGATAATCAGAGAGGGTATTACGGCACCATAGGCGATCGCACCGTGATCAAGAACTGCAGCATCATAAAGGATGTGAAAACAGGATCGGACGCCTACCTGAAGGGGGCCAACAAGCTGAAAAACCTTACCATTAATTCTGCACCCGAAGCCATCACCCAGATTGGAGAAGGATGTGAACTGGTAAATGGTATCATAGGTAAAGGTTGCCGCATATTTTACGGTGTAAAAGCCGTACGCTTTGTGCTTGGTTCAAATTCGCAGCTCAAGTATGGTGCGAGGCTTATCAACTCATTTTTAGGCGACAATGCCACCATTTCCTGCTGCGAAGTACTTAATTCACTGATCTTCCCGGCACACGAACAACACCATAACAACTCCTTCCTGGTAGCTGCCACTATAGAAGGACAAAGCAATATAGCGGCCGGGGCGACCATAGGGTCAAACCACAATAGCCGCGGCGCCGATGGCGAACTGCAGGCCGGGAGGGGATTCTGGCCAGCGCTTTGTACCAGCCTGAAACACAATTCCCGTTTCGCACCTTTCACCATATTGGCCAAGGCCGATTATCCTTCCGAGCTGGATATTCCTTTCCCTTTCTCACTGGTGAGCAACGACGTTTCGAACGACCAGCTATTAATTATGCCCGGATACTGGCTTATGTACAACCAGTTTGCGCTTGAACGCAATACATGGAAATACGAAACCCGGGATAAAAGGGCTGAAAAAACGCAGCATCTCGAGTCGCATCATCTTGCGCCCGATACCATCAATTCGATCTTTGAATCCCTCATCACGATTGAAATACTGGCCGGGCAACAGTATTGCAACCAGCATCATCCCGGAAGGTTTTTCACGAACGAAGAACTCCGTAAATATGGAAATAAATTTCTTACTCATGAAACAGCTAAACCGGCTTTCCTGCTGCTGCAGAAACACGCTTACGAGAACAGCAATCGTCCGGCAAAATTGCTCAAACCTGCTGAAGCCTGTGAAACCTATCGCAACTACATCAAGTATTATGCTCTCGATATCGTGATTGATCACTGCAGGAATAACAAGGGACTAACAATAGCAGAATTGCTCATACTACTTTCAAAACCGGCCCAGAGACTTAAATTTGATAATGTCGGGGGACAGCTTATTCCCTCAGAAGATCTAAAGCAGCTTAAAGACAAAATTGTATCCTATGAAGTAATCAGCTGGCAGCAGGTTCATGAATTTTTTGTTGCACAAGGCCATGCATATGCTGATAAAAAGCTGGAGCATGCCATTGCGACCTTGCAGGAAATAACTATCAATCAAATCATGGGCAATAAAACTGTAAAAGAATTAATTGAGTGGTATTCAGGCTTCCGCAGACAGCTATTGGCAGATATACGTCACTCGAGGCAGAAGGATTACGACAATCCGTTCAGGCAAATGCTCTATGCCAACAAGCAGGAAATGGAAGCCGTGATCGGTAAACTCGACAAAACGCCGTTCATCATTCAGCAACAGGAGAAACTAAAAAAGGATAACTTTTTTATCCAGGAACTGCTTGAAAAACTCGGGAAAGAGAGCTAGACTTTCCGAAATAGCATTCACGGATAATGCCAGTAGGGCGGGAAACACAGATTTCCGCCTTGTTACTGTTTAATGTGAAATCGCCTTGTTTGAGTAAATTTGATCCGGTGAGGGCCTGGCAAGTTTACTTATTTTTCACCTTTCAGCGCCTTTTCAATATTTTTATCCGGTATCAGCCACATCACCGATATGAATGTGAAAATTATAGCTGAGATCATAGGGTTCACATATGCCAGGGGAACAGAAGCAAAATAGCCAATGGTAGAGGCGATTCCTTTCCGGTTCAGGATTATAAAGGCTTCCCTTAATGCTTCAATATCATGGGAATTCCTTTCGACGGCTTTTAATAAAATGAAAAACGCCAGGCCGCTGATCAGCAATACAGCTCCATAGGCAGCCACCGTATTGGTTGCAAAATGGTTTTCGCCCATCCAGCCTGTGGCGAAAGGAATCAGCGACAGCCAGAAGAGAAGGTTGAGATTTGAAAGGATAATCCCCGATGAAACCTGTTTTACCGAATGCAACAGGTGATGGTGGTTCCCCCAATAAATGCCGATATAAAGGAAGCTGAACAGGTAACTGATAAAAACCGGCACAAGGTGCCTCAGTTCGGCCCAATCCGTGCCGCCTGGCACTTTGATTTCCAAAACCATGATGGTAATGATGATGGCCAGTACGCCATCGCTGAAAGCTTCCAACCTGTTTTTATTCATAGATGAGAATGATCACTAATTCTTAACTGAGACTGTTTATGAGAATCACACCGCACATATGTATATCAAATAATGCTTCAATTACATTGGCAGAAAGTAAAAACATCAGAATTTCATCTTTGTTTGAAGATACGCTGAAATCACAGAATTTCACACTCGGATTCCATAATAAGCATATCGTTGGCTGTAGCAAAGCGCTTTTTCAGAAGGCCATTCGATTCGAACTCCCACAATTCGTTCCCGTAAGTCCTGTACCACTGTCCTGCAGCGTCACACCATTCGCATGCGGAACGCACAGCCATGCGGTTGTTTCGGAATCCCCAGAGTTCCAGTTTCAGCCGGCAGTCCAGTTCTTTTTCCCATTTGGACTTTAAAAAACGGTCTACCTCTTCCAGTCCCCGGATAAATTCAGTTCTGTCGTGCCATTCGATATCCGAAGTGCACATTTTACAGACATCCCCGGTTTTTTTTGTATTCCAGGCTATCACTGACAATCTCACTCTTTCTGTCGCTGTCTCTATTGTAAATGGAGGCAACGGAATCTCTTTTTCATTCATACTTTGACCCGTCGATTAAAATCAATTTCCAAATTATTCACTTAATATATTCATTAACAAATACTTACTCGAAACATTGCAGGTATTTTAACTTAACCTATTGCCTGACAATTTTAAGTTCTTCTGATTTTCCGTCCCGGATTAGTTGCAGCAGGTATATTCCTTTAGGTAAACCCGAAAAGTCCACCTGGTATGCATTAGGCAGGCTCAAAACCTGTTTTCCACTGAAATCATAGACACAAACTAAAGATGATTTTCTTTTATCCTGAATATCAAGAGTAATAATCCCATTTGTTGGGTTAGGATACGCCAGCAAATCATCATCCATTTTAACATCCTGAATTCCTGCCGAGCTGGTACAATGGATATAGCCCACTGCATTATCCCACAGATCCGATTGAACCTTGCGTAAGCCACATTGACCTCCGTCGGGTGTCGCCTTAATATCCAGGTAACAATCTGATGAACTATGATACTGAGGCCAGGCAGGTAGCCCTGCACCGTTAGGATTCCCTGTCCTGGCAAAGTTAACCCAATAAGCCAACATTGCCTTCTGAACCGAATCGTCCTGCGGTTTAAAAAGGAAACCCGAGCCAAGTGTAGCATTCTCCCAGGTATTGAACACATAGAACAACTCCATGCCATGGTAGCTTCCATAGGCAGCCAGGGCCGGAATGGTATGCTTAAACGTAAAAAAATATCTCCAGACCGCTTCTGCCTGGTTCTGGCTCACGCATTGTGCTGTTCGCCTGGTTGTTGTGGTAAACTGTGAATCTGTCAAAATGCCCACATACGACTGCCTCGCCTGTGTGGCATTGGAACCGGGCGGATAAAGCTGCAGTGCCTGCTGCTGGTATGCCGGAGGAACGGCAGCATTGATCAGGTCGGTGACCATAAACGGAAGCACAGTCTGAGGGGCCGAAAGGCTCATCTCATCCGCATTTGAACCAATCATTAAAGGAACCTTATTGAAATTCCCGCTTTGGAAACATTGGGAAGGGAAATCAGTAAAGGTGATATTATCCTTGACGGGTTGCCAGTTCATCTGAACAATACCCCCTGACAATGGGTTTGTAGCCGTTTTTATTATGGAATCAGAAGTCAAAGTGCGCATAGCAGCTATTTTAGCTACATCAGTTCCTGTTGGGATAAACCCGTTAACAAAGGCAATTCCTTTATTCTTCGAATCGGTATATTCATTTATTACCGGGGCCGCACTCTCAATGCAGGCGCGCTGGAACAGTCCCGCAGCCAAAGGTGAAGCAAGTAAATTGCCCACGTTTACGCCTCCGGCACTCTCGCCAAATACCATGACTTTAGTCGGATCACCTCCGAAACCGGAAATATTGTTATGAACCCATTTTAATGCTAATATCTGGTCCAACACCGCATAGTTACCCGAAATACCATTTGTATTTTCCTGTTCCAGGCCGGGATGGACCAGGAAACCCAGTGCACCAAGCCTGTATTGAATCGTCACAACGACTGTATTTCCCCTTTCCGCCATATTCTTGCCAGAATAGATCTGCGTTCCCCCTGTGACCATACTGGCGCCACCCTGCTGGTTGCCACCACCGTGAATAAATACCATCACGGGAAGATCGCCCGCTCCGGTCCTGGGAGTCCAGATATTGAGGTAAAGACAATCTTCATTTCCTTCCAGCGTATAATTTGTATCACCCTGTTCAAAATTCTTCTGGGGACAAACCGGAGCAAAGTTTGTAGCCAACAATACATTATTCCAGTTTTCAGGGTTCTGCGGGGCTTTCCACCTCAAATTACCAACAGGTGGTTTTGCAAAGGGAATCCCTAAAAACTGATAAATACTTCCATTAGCACTTCCCTGCACCTGTCCAAATTCAGTGTTGACAGTCTGCGCATTTGCTTTGAAAAATAATGTGCAAGCTATAACTGCCAGCACTAAAACGACTAATTTCATTGAAATATACCCCTGTTTTTTGAAGAAGGAAAATTAAAAGACAATTTGAATTCCTGGCATATAAGGGGCATAAAACGAATTGTATTAAAGAGAAAGAAGAAAAAAAAGCCCTTTTTTATTAGAGTGACGGGCGATACAGCACATTTTACCAACAATAAAATAAAAAACGAATTGTTTATCTATCTTGTATTCAGCTTTCATTATTGGAGTATTAATTAGGCCCAGCTTTTGGTTTACCTGCATCCTGCTTGGCTATTAGTATTAAACTGGTACAAATATACTAAAACATTGTATTAACGCGACATAGAGCCTTTTGTAAGCCCTGGATTGCGGGGCTTTTTTTATGCCTCCTGGTGAAACGATTGAAAACCCTATAGTGATGGTTAAACGGTGAAATATAGTAATGGAAGTTCAATTGGGTATTCAATTGGGTATTCAAAACACGTAAAAAAGTATAAGATACATATGGTATTAGTGCCTAAAAACAGTGCAAAAAGAACATAAATAGTAACATAGACCCCCCATTACTGCCCTAAAAATAAAATATAAATATTATAATAATTAAATATAACACTCTGTAAATCATATAATAGCATGAAATAGGTAACCATAAAACGCCCAAACACAGAGCCTCCCTCGAAAAAATGGCATAAAAAAGACCGGTAAATGAAATATTTCCGGCCCAGGAGAGTACGTGCCTAAACTTTTTTTAACCTGTTTGTGAGTAAGGTGTATTTGGCGGTGCTGATCCTTTCTCTATTGCTGATATTTCCTTTTTAAGGAAGGTTACATTTTCCTTTAACGAATCAATATAACCTTCAAGTTCCGTAATTCTCTTTTCTTTCTCTAGGCATCCTGGACACGGTGCACTATACTTTACACCTGGATCTGAAATGCTATTTACACCCGATATCATTTCACCCTTACCAGTGAGAAGCCATTTTATATTTAAATTAGGGTATTTCTCTATTAATACTTCCAGTTTATCAAGACCAATGCTCCTTGAAATACTATTTACATACCCATTTGAAGCCATAATACTAGTTTCAAAGGCTGAAATTGTCAGCATTTGATCAGAAATAAATAATTTTATTCTATCTTTTACACTCATTATCAATGAGATAAAAATTATTTTGAAAATAATTATTGAATTTCTCTAAATTATGTATGGAATTAGAGAAATACTCTATATATTTGTTCCCATAAAACAACACAAAGTTAAGGAACAAATTATGGATTCGACATTATTAGCAAAAAAAATTCAAATAGGTGACTTCCAAACCCTGGCAAAAATGCTGGGAATAACATCGAAGGCGGCAGAACGCAGATTTCACAGGCCTGTAAACACTAAGCGTCACTCCCACAAAAACGAAGAGGCAAAGCAACTTATGATGAAAATAGTTGAGGCAAGGGAAAGCCTGATCAATGAGAATAACCCTCAGGAAAGTACTAACAAATAATAAATTCCCCGAGCCGAGCATGAGCAGCTGGATCGAATCAGCCTCCGGGAACAATACCTAAATGTATGAATACATATAATAATAGTGTCGTAATAAGTGCAGCCGAAATAATAGGCAATATTTGCACTGCTGCAAACTACCGGAACCTAACACAGCGTGGACACCTAAAGGTAGTTCAGCGCGGTTGCCGTAATACTCCCGCCCTGATTGATTACGACAGTATGCCTGAGCGCTTGAAACGCCTGGTGATTGAACGCATAGGTGATCCCACTAAAGTTATTAAAACCAGTTACATCACCAATGCGGTAACCCACGATACCGAGGCACGTGATTTTTTTAACCATTACCTCACATCCAACGACGAACACCTACCAGCCAACCGCATCACCGAGTATATAGCCAATGCCGAGGTATTGAATGCCCTGGGCGACCTGGCCACCAGCAAGCGAAACAAGCGCAA
>JBAXXB010000231.1:0-7720 GCA_037128115.1 Bacteroidota bacterium | reverse complement strand
GTGTTGAACTTATAATATGCCAGCCAGTCGATGATCTTGAGGATATATTCCCTGGTAAAAAAATGCCTGGAAACATCCAGGTGAAATCCCCGCCAGGCAAATTGAGGTTTATCTTTAATGGTCATGCAGCGAAGATTGAAGCTTTCCGCCTTCTGCCCTGAAGTGGAATTCAGGATCATCTGCCGTATGGATTGTGCGGCATAAAATGCCCCCACCGGGTTTCCCGACCGGACAATGATTCCTTTAACAGATATATCGATTTGATACGCATTGGTATCCAGTGTGTTGTCGAAAACAAATTGGATATTTGTTGTTCCTGACGGGGTATCGTTTTTAATTATTCCCGAGTTGAAAGCCCCTGTCAATGCAGTTTCTACGACCGCAACAGCCGGTTCAAACTGAAGATTTGTTACCAGTACTATATTCTTGTCGAGAGTAAGGCTGCCTACCGTTAAGCTGACGTTTAAAGGTAGAGGAATAATGCCATGTACATGGGTGGTCTGGGCTTGGGGGTTGTCGCCTGTCTTTTTGCATGCAGGCGAAAGAAACAGGCAGAGCATCATTCCGAATATTCCTGTGATTTTGAGGTAGCTTATTTGCATGTATAATTCCTTTAAATTCGGATTGAAGTTGGATGCAGGAGTTTGGGAGTTAGTTCCCAAAATGTTCCCGCTAAATTACAAAATCCACGATATGGGTTTTGTAATTTTGAATTTATGGTTAAAAACCTGGATTCCGTTACCTCATATTACCTACCGAAGGAATCCATAAAATCCCTCATCAGCCTGAAAATGTCATTGTATTCCGAAAGCGGGATTTTATCACCCCGGTCATCGGGGTTATGATATTCGGAATATTCCTTTCCCAGGGAATAGATAAAGACCGAAGGGACACCTTTCTCATAAAAGGGGCAATGGTCGCTGTTGCAGGATTCGCCGCGTTCTTTCACAGTCAGCAGGTACTCATTATCTGCATTGATTTTCACCATGCAGTCATAGGCAGCCTTGTATTTGGTGGCATTCACCATGGTTATACCTTCGCTCCCGGTGCCGACCATGTCGAGATTGACCAGGAATTTGACTTTTTGCAGGTCAAAAGGGGGATGTGCCGCACAGTATTTTGAACCCAGCAAACCGGCTTCCTCGCCGCTCAACAGGATGAAAATCATGGAATAGTAGGGCTGGTTGTCTGCCTGCGAATAGTGGCGTGCCAGGTCCGTGACCATAGAGGTTCCGCTGGCATTGTCGTTGGCCCCCGGATAGTAAATTTCGCTGCCCATCCTGCCCAGGTGGTCGTAATGAGCCGTAAAAACCAGGAAGGTGTCAGCCTGGGCCCGCCCTTTTATCCAGCCTATCACATTGCTGGCTTCATGAACGGGAAGAAATTCCGTTTCTACATCCAGGCTAAATCTTCTTAATTTCTTAGGAAGGGCGTTGCGTTCTATGTCCACCACCGTGTAATTCCGCGGCCTCGATCCCATGGCTACCGACCACACTAATTTGGTGTCGTTCACAAAAATAAGTCCAGGTGCGGCCGGGAAATTGTAAAATTTCAGGGAGTCGAGCACCGCAAGCGCTTTTTTATCGCTTATCCCTTTTTTATCAACAAGGATAAAAGTATCCCGGTAATTGCGCGATGTGAACTTCCTGAGTTTCCCAGGATGTAAAAGTATTCCGGGAGGCAGTTTCACAACTTTAAATGTGCCTTTCATTACGGGTGTAGCTGCCCATACCTGGAAATCGGACCCCGCTTTGAGCTTATTATGGTTTGCCGAAGCCTCCATTTTCCCCGGGAAAGTATTCATGGGGAACGAATACTGTTGACGGTATCCCTCATAAAACTTTAAAAGTCCCAGCCTGCCAAATTCGCCTGCAAGGTATTCTGACGCCTTGCGGTCACCGTTGTTCACATAACCCCGGCCCTGCATCCCCGGGGACGTCAGGGTGTCGATCAGCTGACGGGCAAAGTTGATATCCTGCGCAAAGGAAATCCGGGCGAAAAAGAGCAGCAGGATAAGCAGGAATTTCTGTTTCATACCAGTAGTGTATGGAAATCTTAGTAAGTACTATGAGGCAGAGGACCTGGTAAAGAGCCCAAGCGGCAGGAGGATACAGCGATAAGGACTTTCTTTCATCTCGTGGAACAGGATTTTCTCCTCCCTAACCCCTATACCCAAATCCCTAACCCCTTTCAAATAAACCGTCTCCTTAAAAAATCTTTCAGCCGCGCAATGGTTTCCTGCCTGTTTTCCCATTCAGGGGTATGATACTTCTGTAAAATCCAGTTCGCCTCATCAATATTAACGGCCTTGTTTACCCGGCTTAACGCTTCTTCGTAAAGTGCTGTATCGTTGCCAAACAATTCGCTGATAAAGCTGAACTTGTCGTTCAGCCCGATGCCAGAGGATAAATCGGTGATGGGCTGGTATTGTACGCGTGACCCCATCATCCCGTTTGCCGGGGCGGATGCCAAGGTTTCGCTCAGGGATTTATTGCCTGTGTTGAATTTATCAGCAAGGGTTCCACGTATGAGTTCAGGATTAGGCGAAGGCGTGTAAATTTCTTTAGCAACCGGGGCTGATTCTTCAGCTACAGGTATTCCCGACATGATAGGTTTGTCCGTTTCCGGCTTTTGCTCAGGTTCAAATTCAGGCTCGGAAATGAATTCAGGTTCACTGTTTACTTCCGGGATTTCTTCGGCCACAATCTCAGGCTCCGGCTTTGGTGCATAGAGGTTTACCACGTGAGTTTCGTGGATTTTAGCTTCAGGTTCAGGACTTTGCGGGTGTTTCTCGGCATACGTAGGGCCCGACGCAGGCTGAGGGTGGTGATGTGAAGGAACTTCTGTTTTTACCTGTACTTCAGGTTTGACGGGATTGTTTTGAAGATTCAGGCTCTCCTGCCCGAGGGTTTTGAATGTATCGTACAGTTTGCGCAGATCTTCGAGTATCAGGTCGAGTTCCAACTGCGAAATCTGGCCTGCCGGAACATAGAGTTGGTTATAGCGCGACACTACTTTTCGGATCAGGTCGTCAGCGTCGCGGGTTAATCGGTTTATATCCATTATAATAGTATGGTTTAAAAAGAGTTAGATTTTTAAGTTAAAGATTTTCTGTTACATCATGAGCCCGGCTTAAGGAAAGAAACAAATATTTCAGTAAGTTTGCGTTTCAAAACGTGGCCAAAATTAGCAAAGATTAACCAAAACTGATTATGTTTCTCGAAAAATCCACTAACAATCCATCGCTGGGCAGGGGCTGGATCGAAGTCATTGTCGGTTCCATGTTCTCCGGTAAAACCGAAGAACTGATCCGGAGGCTTAAGCGGGCACGCATTGCCAGGCAAAAAGTGGAAATTTTCAAACCCGAAATAGATAAACGCTACGATGAAACAAATGTTGTCTCTCATAATGAGAACAGCATACGATCGATCCCGGTGCAGAGTGCATCCGAAATACTCCTCTATATCGCCGGCATGGATGTGGTTGGCATTGACGAAGCCCAGTTCCTGGATGCCGACCTTCCATCGGTCTGCAATTACATTGCTAACCAGGGTATACGGGTGATCGTTGCAGGCCTGGATATGGATTTCCAGGGAAAACCCTTCGGTCCCATTCCCGCCTTGATGGCTACGGCCGAATATGTAACCAAGGTTCATGCTATCTGTATGCGATGTGGCGACCTGGCGCAGTATTCGCACAGGACCATTGCCAGCGAAAAACTGGTTGTGCTGGGTGAAAAGGAAAGCTACGAGCCGCTTTGCCGTAAATGTTATACCCATTCGACTACCGCCTGACTCTATTCCTGAAATCCTGAAAATCAGGGCAATAAATTCAGTTGTTTTCCCCGACCCCGGGTACTGCCATGGCTGCCTTTACGTTCAATTTCTTCTTGCTTTTTATATGAAGTCCTGATCCTATGAGAAATATACTTGTTGTTGCCGTGCTGGCCCTGCTGCTGGGAGCTTGCACATCCAAACCCAAAGAAACGCTGGTGAGTATTTCGACTCCTTATGGCGAAATTGTTGTAAAACTTTACGACAGCACCACCAAACACAAGCAGAATTTTATAAAACTTGCTTCCGCCGGTTTTTTTAACGGCACACTTTTCCACCGGGTGATTAAAAATTTCATGATACAGGGAGGGGACCCTACTTCAAAAAATGCAAAACCGGGAGCGCTCCTGGGTGATGGGGATACAAATTATACCATTCCGTTCGAATATGTTCCTTCCTATCTCCATAAACGCGGTGCCTTTGCCGCCGCCCGTGAAAACGATGACAAAAACCCGCTGAAAGCTTCTTCGGCTTCGCAGTTTTACATTGTGCAGGGCAAGGTGTTTACCAACGACGAACTCGACGCAGTGGAACTGAAGGTTGAACGCCGCACCAAGCAGTACATCATGATGGATCTTTTGAAAACAGAAGGCAAAGAAGATGAGTTGAAAACCTTCAGGCAGATGGCTGAAATCCGCGATACGGCCAACATGAGGCTGGTGATTGAAAAATACCGCAATGCCGTGGAGGCTGCCTATATGCGCACCAAGCCATTCAGGATTACGGAAGAACAGCGTCGCGTGTATACTACTCTTGGAGGAACGCCGCACCTGGATGGTGCCTATACCGTTTTTGGAGAAGTGATAAGTGGCATGGAAATTGTGGATAAAATTGCCGCCGTTCCTACCGACAGCCACGACAGGCCTGCCAAGGACATCCCAATGACATTTAAAGTAATTAAAAACTAACGAACCAGCCATTCAGCCACAAAACCTTATTCCTGCTTGTACTCCGGTTTCCCTTCATGTAAAATAAAATCACAAATAAACCGTTAACCACAATAAATAAAATCTTACACACATGAAACGTTCACTCTTTTTAACATTAACACTTACATTCCTGATGATGATGGAACTCGACGCTCAAAAAATGACCAAAGTGCTCATCCATACCGATATGGGTGATATCAAAGTTGAACTATACAATGATACGCCCCAGCACCGCGACAATTTTATTAAGCTTGCCAAACAAGGCTTTTATGACGGTTCGATTTTTCACCGTGTCATCAAAGGTTTTATGGTACAGGGCGGAGGCGCACCAACAGGAAAACCTGAAGTTACCAATAAGGTACCTGCTGAATTCAAACCAAATCATATCCACAAAAAAGGAGCATTGGCTGCTGCCCGCATGGGTGACCAGGTGAACCCTAAAAAAGAATCTTCAGGTTCGCAGTTCTATATTGTGCAGGGTCAAAAGGTTTCGAACGATCAGCTCAACCAGTTCGATACGAAACGTGCCGTGAAATACACACCCGAACAACGCTCTATCTATACCACTTTAGGCGGAACACCTTTCCTTGACGGAGATTATACCGTTTTTGGTGAAGTGACTGAAGGACTGGATGTTATTGATAAAATTGCCGCCGTTCAGACTCAGCCCGGTGACAAACCGGTTAAAGATATTAAAATGACGATGAAAGTTCTCTAAGAAAAGTGCTTCTGGATAAATGAACAAAAGGATCCGGGTTTCAGAACCCGGATCCTTTTGCTTTTTCAAAGCAGCAGGAGTAGCTAGTTCCCGAAGTTCATTTGCATACGGCAATTCCAATGCGTGAATCGTGAGTGCCAGGTGAATGGTATTACGGGGCAGTTGTCTTCCGGAATCGCTGCTTTTTCATATTGTAGTTTAGCTCTGATTGAAGTAAGATAATTAATAACTTTTTCCGACCTTTGCACTATCGGTGCAGCAATTGTACCGGATTTAGTATGCAAAGCGTATGAAGGAGAAAATCAACCAGTTAATCGAAGAAGTTAAGCAGTTTCAGGCCGAAAGTGCCGATAACCTGGAGCAGTTCCGTATCCGTTTCCTGGGCCGTAAAGGGCTGATGCAGGATTTGTTTGATGCTTTCAAGGTGCTTCCCGGCGATCAGAAACGCGAAGTGGGACTATTGCTTAACGTGCTGAAGGATGCCGCCCAGGATAAGATTAACCTGTTGAAAGAATCTTTCGAGAGTAATTCACAGGCTGAAGTTGTGGCGTCGGACCTCACCAGGCCAGCCGGTTTCCGCGAACCGGGTACCCGCCACCCGCTTTCCATTGTCCGCAACGAGATGATCAGCATATTTACGCGCCTTGGTTTTACGGTAAATGAAGGACCGGAAATTGAAGACGACTGGCACAATTTCTCGGCACTGAATTTTCCCCCGGAGCACCCAGCCCGCGATATGCAGGATACTTTCTTCATCGAAAAAGACCCGGATATCGCCCTGCGCACCCATACTTCCAGCGTCCAGATTCGGGTAATGGAAAACACGAAACCGCCCATACGCGCTATTTTCCCCGGGAGAGTATTCCGCAACGAAGCCATTTCGGCCCGCGCACACTGCTTCTTCCACCAGGTCGAAGGCCTGTACATCGACCGCAACGTGTCGTTTGCCGACCTGAAACAGACTTTATTGTATTTCTCGCGCGAGATGTTCGCTCCCGATACACAGATCAGGCTGCGGCCATCCTATTTCCCATTTACCGAGCCATCGGCTGAAATGGATATTTCGTGCAACCTCTGCGGAGGTAAAGGTTGTGGTTTCTGCAAATATACCGGTTGGGTCGAAATACTGGGTTGCGGCATGGTTGATCCGGCCGTGCTCGAAAACTGCGGCATCGACAGCAAAGAATATTCGGGCTATGCCTTTGGAATGGGTATTGAGCGTATCACCAACCTCAAATTCCAGGTTAAGGACCTGCGTATGTTCAGCGAAAATGACCTTAGGTTCTTAAAGCAGTTTGAGTCGGCAGGGTAGACTCTGACGTTTGAACGCAGAGGATACGACAAGCCATCTGGTACCATTGAGACGGTACGAAAAGGGGAAAGGTTGTTAGGGATTGGGATTTAGGGATTGGGGTTTCGGGAAACACTTGGCTTATAAACCTTTTGAACCTTGAACTCTTCCAACTCTTGAACGCCGGAGGCACTGAACTCTTTGAACCCTTCAAGCTCTTCAAACCCTTGAACGCGCAGCTTTGAACTCTTTCAACCCCAGAACGCCGAAGGCATGGAACCCTTCCAACTTTTTACCACTAAGACACTATGAACACATAGAGCCACTAAGAAAGTTAACGGGTAAAAGGGAGCTATTTCAGCCCTTTGAACGCGAAGCATTGAACTCTTTTAACTCTTCGAACCCTTGAACGCCGAGGGCATTGAACTTTTTTAACCCTTCAAACCCTTCAACCCTTTCACCACACAAACGGGATTACCCTTTTTGTTTTCAGCATGTACGCCTTATAGCCTGGATAATGTTTGCAAAGCAGGGATTCCTCGAATAGCATCTTGATTATCAATCCGGTGACCAAAACAAGGCAGATTGCAAGTTTAATATAATCGAACTGCCCGGCAAGCAAGGCAAACGCAAATATAAAAATGGAAGTATACATAGGGTGGCGTATCAGCCGGTAAGGGCCGTGCGAAACCAGTACTCCTTTGACCACAGGATACGGTACAATATTAAAGTTACCGGGCTTCATAGCCACCATAGCCCACATGGCCAGGAATCCTGAAAATGCAAGCAACCCCAGGGTCCACCAGTTGATTTCGAGCCACTTTGTGAAAATAAACATCAAAGCCAGGCAGGTGAATTGAACAGTAACCAGTATTTTCCCTTTCATTGATCTTCGGCTAAGGGCATATTGCGTTTTTGATTTCCGGCTTTTGCCCGTTTAAGGTCAGTG
>JBAXXB010000230.1:0-7750 GCA_037128115.1 Bacteroidota bacterium | reverse complement strand
GAACCACAGGTAATGAGTGCATACTTCAGCAGTAATGCGTTTTTCGGCAAGCGGTAAGGTATTATCGAGAAGGTTGATTTCGGCAGCCGTCGACAAGTGCGTAATATGCAGGCGGGTGTTGTATTTTCGGGCTAACGATACAGCCAGTTCACTCGAACGGAAACAGGCTTCAGAACTACGGATTAGCGGGTGCATTTCAACAGGAACATCTTCCCCGTATTTCAGCCGCATAGCTTCGGCGTTGGCCCGGATGATTGTTTCGTCCTCGCAGTGCGCTGCCACCGGGATGGGTGAACGCTTAAAGATCTCCTCCAGGCTACTAAATTTATCCACCAGCATATTGCCCGTTGAAGCGCCAAAAAACACTTTGACCCCGCAAACTTTCCGGGGATCGGCATTCAGGATTTCGCTGATATTATCGTTGCTTGCACCCAGGAAAAACGAATAATTTGCCAGTGATTTTTCAGAAGCCAGCTCCATTTTCTGCTCAAGAAGCTCAAGTGTGACCGTCTGTGGCTGGGTATTGGGCATTTCGAAAAACGAAGTAACACCTCCTGCCACCGCGGCGCGACTTTCGGAAGCGATATCGCCCTTATGCGTCAACCCAGGTTCGCGGAAATGCACATGACAGTCGATAATACCCGGCAAAAGCAATAGTCCTGAAGCATCAATCACTTCACAGTCTTCAACTGTTTCCTTATCACCCTCTCCTACTGCTTTGATCAGTTGCCCGCTGATCAAAACATAACCCCTGAACTGCCTTCCTTCGTTGACAATACCGGCATTCCGGATTAAAATATCTTTCTGTTTCATGCGTATGAATTAGTTTTCCTGGTAACAGTGAATTCCGGCTGATGAAGCGCTAAATTGACCTGACTGAAAAACTCTGCAAAAGTAGTTTACTTCCGCATATTTTCCATGCTAAATGCGCCCTGTGAAAGGATATTCTGCTAGCTGGGATAAATCTTCTTATTATAAAAACTCTTATGTCAAACCTTCAAACCCTGGACTTGACTTCAGTGGCTTTGTAACAATCGGGTTGCAACTAGTTAAAGTCTCGTAATACGGCATTTATCATAATCAGCAAAAACCCCTCAGAGATTATTCTCCAAAGGGCATTATCATATCGTATCCTGCTGTTAAAACAAATATTACTTCAAGGGCCTGATCTTTTTGAATCTCAGGCTCAGCACACCCAGGAAAGCCTCTTTGAATATGCCGGAACTCATTTTAGAAGACCCTTCAGTACGGTCGGTAAAAATTATCGGAACTTCCTTTATTTTAAATCCCAGCCTCCAGGCCGTATATTTCATTTCTATCTGAAAGGCATAACCCATAAACTTTACTGCACTCAGATCGATTGAACGAAGCACTTTGGCCGTATAGCATTTAAACCCGGCGGTTGTGTCGGCAATTGGCATTCCAAGTATAAAACGCACATACATGGAAGCCCCGTACGACATCAGTACACGCCCCATGGGCCAGTTGACCACATTTACGCCTTTTATATACCTCGACCCTATAGCGACATCAGCACCTTCCGGGGAACAGGCATTATAGAGCCGTACCAGGTCGTCAGGATTATGCGAAAAATCACAATCCATCTCGAAGATGTATCCATAGCCCTTTTGCAGCGCCCACCTGAAGCCATCAATATAAGCTGTTCCCAGCCCCAGTTTGCCTTTTCTCTCCAGGATAAAAAGTTTTCCCTCGAATTCCGGCATGAGGCTCTTGACTATGGCACCCGTGCCATCGGGCGAATTGTCTTCTACGATTAGAAGATGGAAATCTTTCGGCAACGAGAAAACCTTTCGGATCATCTTTGCGATGTTTTCCTTCTCGTTGTAGGTGGGGATAATTACAAGGCTATCGGACACTGATTCTGTTTTTTGACTTGCCGAAATTAGAAAAAAATAACTAACTGAAGCGCATTTTTAAGAACTGTTATGAATCTCATCCTTAAAAGTCGGGATTTCTATCAGACCCATCATCGCATAATTACTGAAAAAAGTCAGTTATAAACTTACAAATACGTTACATACACCTGATTATCTATATCTTATACGCTATCATCATTATAAAATAACTTAACAGATAATTTATCTGACATTCATCCTATTCCTCGAAAAATACTGTATTTTTGTAAACTGAAATGTTACCCTTCAGTTGTAAATAACATCTAATCTCTTTTAAATTCATTCGCGTATGAAATTATTTTTACCCTTATTTTTAGTACTCCTGGCAGCATTTACTGCATCAGCCCAGACCCCTACAGATTTGTTCTTCTCCGAATACGTTGAAGGAAGCGGCAATAACAAGGCTCTCGAAATTTACAACCCCACCAGCCAGACCATTGATATGACAAACTACTGGGTACTGCGGTTCAGCAATGGAAGTTCAACCTTTGCCGAAGGTGGTGCCTGCCACCTTACCGGCACAATAGCTCCTTACAAAACTTTTATTCTGGCAAATGGCCAGACTACTTCCACCTCTTCGTCACCGGCATGCAGCCCGATTTTGCAAGCCATGGCTAACCAGCTCGACGGCGTGTACCCTGCTCCAACATACATGAACGGGAACGACGCTATTGCACTTGTTAAAACTCCCGGCGGGGCAGCCCCCAGCGCAGATATGTCGAATGTTACCCCGGTTGACCTCTTTGGGGAAATTGGCTTAGGCGCTGCAATTTCAGCTGAAACAGGCTGGTCGAATGTTAAAGATACTACTGTATCATACAAAAACAATACTACAGGGCTTACTGTAACCGGAAAAGTAGTTAATTATATTGTCAAGGCCAAAGCCACTGACGGATCTACTTTCGGCCCTTTCTGGTTGTCGTGGACTTCGGATCATACTTTAATCCGTAAGCCTAACGTAACCAAAGGCGTTTTAACTTCACCCAGCCCCTTCGTGGTTACCATGGAATGGGATACTGCAGCAGCAACCGTTGATTCCCTCGGTCACCTGGTTTATAAAGACATTTGGACTAACCTGGGCACACACGAATGTAGGGTAACCGGCATCAACGAAATCCCGGCTGGTTCATGGCTCACCATATACCCGAATCCGGTGGTTTCCGATCACCTTTCCATTTCCTCAAAGCTTCCGGTTAAAGAAGTCGAAATTTTTTCCGTCATCGGCCAAAGCGTTCTCAAACAAGTATATACCAAAGGACTGCAACAGGTCGAAATCAGCGGTATAGATTTAGTCAAGGGGATGTACCTTGTCAAAGTGACTTCCGTCTCTAAGGCTACCAGCGTTCAAAAAATACTGGTTAAATAACAACCTGGTTTCAAATCATTAATTAACAGGTACCTGGATATGAGCATTGTTTCAGTTCGGGTACCTGTTTAAATTTACTAAAATCGCCTGTAATGATACGTAGATTTTTACTTTTCTCATTGCTGTCCATCCTGAGTATGGTGGCTTTTGCACAAAAACAGCCGGTAAGCGGGGTTATAAAAGACTCGCTTTCAGGCGAAACTATAATTGGCGCCAATATTGTCATCCTGGGCACTACCACTGGTACAACCACCGACATTAACGGGCATTTTACGCTCATGCTGAACAAGGGTAAATATGGCCTCCAGGTTTCCTATATAGGGTACACTGGTGTAGTTAAAAATATCGTGGTTTCCGATGCTCCTGTAACCCTGGATTTCAATATCAAGGCAGCTATCGAGATAGAAGGTGTTGAAATTATTGCTGACTATGCAAAAGTTCGCGAAACCCCGGTAGCCTTCACCACAATTCTCCCTGCCAGGATTGAAGAACGCTTATCGGGACAGGATATCCCCTTATTGCTCAACAAAACTCCCGGGGTTTATGCTACACAGCAAGGTGGCGGCGATGGGGATGCCCGTATTACCATACGTGGGTTCAACCAGCGTTTTGTCGCCGTGATGCTTGATGGTATCCCGGTGAATGATATGGAAAACGGCTGGGTTTACTGGTCAAACTGGTTCGGGCTCGATGCCGTTACACGCGACATACAGGTTCAGCGTGGGCTCGGAAGATCCAAACTGGCTTTACCCTCTGTAGGCGGAACCATGAATATTGTAACCAAGGGTATTGAGAACAAACGCCAGCTGAGCGTCGAGCAATCGGTCGACGACCAAGGAAAACTCACAACCAACGTGGGGTATACCTCCGGAAGACTGAAAAAAGGGTGGGCACTCACCGCAGCAGGTGCTTATAAAGCAGGAAACGGCTGGGTGGAACAAACCAATGTTAAAGCGTTTTTCTTATATATAAAGGTGGATAAAATGTGGGGCAAGCACCTTACCAGCCTCACGGGTTTTGGCGCACCTCAAACCCACGTCGACCGCAGCTATAAAAGGGGAATTGCTGATTACGATTCCACTATTGCCAAGAAGTTGGGCATCACTTCATCTGAAATTCCTGCTTCTTTCAGTAACCAGGGCATAGCATATAACTCGCAATGGGGTTATATCAAGCGCGATGCCGATACCTGGAACTCAGACCAGACAGCACGCATCATTGATCCCAATGCCCCTAAAGTTGCATTGAACGGAAGTGTAAATACCTATTTTAAACCTCAATACAGTCTTCGTGACTCATGGAATGTAAGCGACAAGCTGCTGATAACCAATATCCTTTATCTTTCCACAGGTTCAGGAGGCGGAACCAGGCCCCGCACCAGCCTGAAAAACACGCAGTTGATATCAGAAGCTGATTATGCAAACAATCCCGGTGTATATTCCCAGGATGAAATCGGGCAGATCAACTGGCAGAGCATCTATAACGCTAACAGCAAAGGAACCAATACAGGCTTCGGTATCAGGTACCCGATCAATACTCTTTATAGTGATAAACTTTATTATTCAAATAACTACATTGCTCAAGCCACGAATAACCATAAATGGTTTGGCTTGCTCTCCACCTTCGCATTGAAACTGAACAAAGAATTTAGCCTTTCGGGAGGTGTAGACCTTCGTTCCTATACTTCGGAACACTATTACCAGGTGACTGACCTGCTGGGTGGCGATTACGCAATTGACTTAAACGACAAGCGCAACGATTACGCCACTAATAGTACCCTGGCCATGAAACGGGTCGGCGACAAGGTATATTATTATGACAGTGGTATGATCAAATGGGGCGGACTCTTTGGCTTGCTTGAATACAAAACCGGGAAGATCAACACCTTTGTCAACCTCACCACTTCATTAAGCGGTTTCAAGGATAAAGACTATTTCGGCCAGTTGGAATCAGCTTGGAAATATGTTCCCGGCTTCACAGTCAAGACTGGTCTTAATTACAATATCGACAAGCACAGCAATGTATTCTTCAATGCAGGCTTTCTCTCCAAAGCCAAGGATTTCGCTTCGTATTTCGTACCCAACAAGGCTATTTTCCTGCCGGATTCAGTCACCAAAAATGAGCGTGTAAAGGCCCTTGAACTCGGATACAGCTACAACAGCAAGGTATTTACAGCTAATGTAAATGCCTATTATACCAAGTGGGAAAACAAACCGACAAATGCTGTTTCAAGTAAACTGGACGATTTAAGTACTTTTGGGAATATCCCGGGAATGGACGCCTTGCATAAAGGGGTAGAACTTGATTTTATCTATAAAATCATGAAAACCTTGGATTTCCAGGGCTTGGTATCTTTAGGCAACTGGGTTTGGGACAAGAAGATCAGCAATCTCCAGATGTATTATACTGACACACGCGAACCTGCCAACAAAATTAGTTTTGATGCAACGGGAATACACGTAGGCGATGCAGCACAAACCCAATTAGGTGCAAGCATACGCTACGAGCCCTTCAAGGGGATGTATGTTGAAGGCGGAGGCACATTTTTCGACAGGTACTATGCCAACTTCAGTCCCGAGGCATGCACCGATGCTAACGGAAACCCGGTTGAATCATGGATGATGCCCTCGTATACCTTGTTCGACCTTCATGCCGGCTACCGCTTTAAACTGGAAGCTTTGGACAAGCTTAACTTCACCATTAAGTTTAATGTACTCAATGTTCTGAATACCATGTATATATCCGACGCTACCAATAACGACGCCTACTTACAGGTTGTTTACAATACTTTTGATGCCCGTTCAGCTTCTGTTTTTATGGGAGCCGGAAGGCAAATCACTGCATCACTGAAAATCGTTTTCAATTAAATCTCAACTCACGCTTCATTATCTGAATTTAAACAAAACATCCATACATGAAAAAGAGTTTCTTACTAGCACTCGTCTTCCTGGGTATCACTGCCCTGACAAATGCGCAAAATTCAATACTGGAGGCCAGGGGAATGGCCGCCGGATCCGTGGTTACGGTGAAAGGAATAGTCACCAACGGTCCTGAGTTAGGTATTATCCGTTACTTCCAGGACAATACAGCCGGCATTGCTGCCTATGGCGCAACCCTGAGCACCGTGAACAGGGGCGATTCGGTAACCATTACCGGCACCCTGAAGAACTACAACCAATTGCTCGAAATGGACCCTTTGACCAGCGTTGTTGTACGGTCAACCGGCAACCCGGTGCCTGCACCTATTATTCTCACCCCGGCTCAACTAGCCGAAGAGTACGAAGCCATGCTGGTGAAACTGAATAATGTGCTCTTTACGGATGCCGGTGGCATTTTTGCAGGCAATAAAAAATACCAGTTTACCAGTGGAGCCGAAAGCGGGTATATTTATGTAAAAACAAGCCAGACGGATATTGTCGGCCAGCCCATACCCAACGGACCGGTAAGCCTCACCGGCGACTTATCGCAATTTGATTATACCAGCCCAACAGCCGGTTACCAGTTGCTGCCCCGCACCATTGCCGATATTCACATGACCAGTTCCATTTACCTCACAACCACCCTGGTAAATACCAACTTTACTCAAACCGCCATGGATTTCAGCTGGAGCACCAATATTACCGGTACTACCCAGATGTACTACGGCCTGTCGGCCACAACGGTACAGGCAAACCTGATAGCCGGCACCGGCGGAGCAACCACGCACACTATTTCAATATCAGGTCTTTCGGCAGGACAGATTGTTTGGGCCCAGGCCTTTTCGGTAAACGGAAGTGATACGGCTTTTTCAGGTGTAACTCCTTTCGCAACCATTTCCAATTCAACAGGAAATATGAAGGTTTATTTTAATACGGCTGTCGACAATTCATACTCTACGGGAGTAAATGCCATTTACCTGCCACAAACCGTTGATGACACCCTTATCAGCTATATTAACCGCGCCAAGTACACCATCGACCTTACCATGTACAACTTCAACAATACCGGCATCAGCAATGTGAGCAATGCATTGAAGGCTGCTGCAAACAGGGGCGTTGTGGTTCGCGTAATCGGATGCGGCACAACGGCCAACCTGGGTATTGATGAACTTGCCGGCTCGGCAGTTCATGTATTAATAGGACCTAACAGTTCCAACCGTACCGGCATCATGCACAACAAATTCATTTTGTTCGATACCGAATCGGCTAACCCTATCGAACCACTGGTTTGGACAGGTTCGACCAATTTAACGGACGGACAGATTAACCTGGATGCGAACAACGTGATTATCATACAGGATCAGAGCCTCGCACGCACCTATAAAATTGAATTTGAAGAAATGTGGGGATCGTCAACAGCCACTCCTGACGCAGGCAAAGCCCGTTTTGGTTTCAATAAAAAGAACAACACCCCCCACGAATTTGTAATCAACGGCAAAAGGGTTGAATGTTATTTCAGCCCAACTGACGGTGTTAACTCACAGATCGTG
>JBAXXB010000229.1:0-7767 GCA_037128115.1 Bacteroidota bacterium | reverse complement strand
GCGGCAATCTGGGGTTTTGCTTTTGTTGCCCAGCGTGCCGGCATGGAATTTATAGGGCCTTTCACCTTCAACGGTATACGTTTCCTGTTGGGCAGCACATCACTCCTTCCGTTAATATTCTGGAGGAGGATTAAAAAACGAAATACGGCTAAAAGTCAGCAGAGTTTTTTTAAAGGCGCCCTACTGGCCGGCCTGGTCCTTTTTATAGGTGCTTCCCTTCAACAAGCCGGCATGGTATATACTACGGCGGGGAAAGCCGGCTTTATTACCGGTTTTTATGTTATTCTCGTCCCCCTGATCGGGATATTTATAGGGCAGCGAATTACACGGATTTTGTGGATGGGAGCATTTATCGCCCTGGCCGGGCTTTACCTGCTGACTATCGATGGACCGGTAGTATTTCAAAAGGGAGATCTGCTGGTTTTATTAAGTTCCTTTTTCTGGGCTATACATGTCCAACTCATTAATAAGCTGGTAGATACGCATGATGCGCTCAGGCTTTCGGCTTTCCAGTTTGCTATATGTGGACTGTTAAGTCTCCTTACTGCTTTTTATTTCGAAACCATAACAGCAGCCACTATTTTACAAGCTGCCTGGCCTTTGCTCTACGGGGGGCTTATGTCGGTAGGAATTGCGTATACACTGCAGGTTGTTGCCCAGCAACATGTCCACCCGGCATACGCTTCAATCATACTGAGTTTCGAAACCGTTTTTGCTGTTATAGGTGGCTGGTTCCTTCTAAACGAAATGCTTAGCCTGCGGAACCTGGCCGGCTGTCTGCTTATGCTGGCCGGAATAGTTATTGTACAAGTCTGGGGTAGCAGGAGGGAAGCATAAATGAGTATTGCTTGGTTTGCTTTTCTTAAAGTTGAGGAAGACTTTGCCTGTTATCCATCAAAAAACACCAGGATTTTCGGTATCTCAACTTTTTATCACTAATTTTGTTCCTGATTCATACTGTATTCTGACAGAATACGTATACAAACTTCAGGGCTGATGGAAATTACAATTTTTATTCCTTCCCTTCTCAAAAGCTACAGGCGCTTATTCGAGTGCCTGATGTTTTACAATTAACGCCGGCCTCTCCTTTTTTCTTTCCTTGAATGCGGTTTTGTAGTCCCGGTATACGGACTTTTGTGATTAGCTGTATTCATGTCTCCAACCGAAACTTTAATTATTGAGGCCATGTTTGAAAAAATAGTACCCCATACTTCCAATCCTGAACGACCGGCTAGCACGGAAGGAAATTTTTATGAAACGAAAACTACCGGTTCAGGACCCGGGATGAATGAGCGCATCCAGAAACTGCGGAAAATGAGTGTTGAAACGGAGCCATCCCTTTCGATTGAGCGCGCCCTGCACGAAACTGCTTTTTATAAAGAGAATTACGGGAAATACCCTGTCCCTGTCATGAGGGCTTTGAATTTCCTGGATCATTGCCAGAGGAAATCCATTTATATAGGGGAAGGTGAACTGATTGTTGGCGAACGTGGTCCAGGGCCCAAATGTGTGCCTACTTTCCCGGAACTTACCTGCCATAGTGCGGAAGATTTTCGGGTACTGAATACCCGCGACATGCAACAGTACTTTATATGCCCCGAAGATATAGAGCTATACGAAAAAGAGGTGATTCCATACTGGAAGGGTAAAACCATGCGTGAACGCATTTTTGCCCATGTTCCCGAAACATGGAAAGCAGCCTACGAGGCCGGCTTGTTTACAGAATTTATGGAACAGCGGGCACCGGGACACACAGCCCTCGATGGCAAGATTTACCGGAAAGGAATGCTGGATTTTAAAAAGGAAATTGCGGCAAATCTCTCGGCCCTTGATTATATCAATGACCCGGAAGCAACTGATAAGGCTGAACAATGGAAGGCCATGGATATTTCGTGTGATGCGGTCATTGCTTTTGCTGGGCGGCATGCTGAGCTTGCCGAAATGCTTGCTTCGGCTGAAAGCAATCCTGTGAGAGTTGCAGAGTTGCTTAAAATAGCGGAAGTCTGCCGCCGGGTACCTGCCAACGCCCCCCGTAACCTCTGGGAATCCATACAAATGTATTGGTTTGTACACCTGGGAACTATCACCGAATTGAATGGATGGGATGCCATGAACCCCGGGCATTTCGACCAGCATCTCGAGCCTTTTTACAACCAGGAAATAGCGGAAGGCACGCTCACCCGCGACAAGGCCAAAGAACTCATTTCCTGTTTCTGGATCAAGGTAAATAATCACCCGGCACCACCCAAAGTCGGGATTACGGCACGCGAAAGCGGAACGTACAACGATTTTACGAATATCAACCTGGGCGGGATACGCGCCGATGGAAGCGATGGCACAAGCGAAGTGTCCTATATTATGCTTGAGGTGATTGAGGAACTGCATATCCTTCAGCCGGGCAATTCAGTGCACATCAGTACAGTTACACCCGATAAATTCCTTCACGCAGCTGCGCACGTGATAAGGCAGGGGCATGGATATCCTTCGGTTTTCAATCCGGATATTTATGTGAAGGAAATGCTACGCCAGGGAAAATCACTGCCGGACGCGAGCGAAGGCGGTTGCAGCGGCTGTATTGAGGTAGGAGCCTTCGGGAAAGAAGCATACCTGCTTACCGGTTACCTGAATGTTCCGAAAATACTGGAAATCACACTCAACAACGGTATTAATCCCGTAACCGGGAAAATGGCGGGTATCGAAACGGGTGATCCCCGGGGTTTTAAATCCTATGAAGAACTTTACAGCGCTTTCCTGAAACAGCTGCATTTTGTTGTAAGTCAAAAGATGCAGGTGAGTAACTACATCGACCGCATGTTTGCCAAGTACGCCCCAGCACCTTTTCTTTCGGTGGTGATCGAAGATTGCATCAGCAAAGGCCGTGATTATTACGATGCAGGGCCCAGGTACAATACCAGCTATATCCAGTGCTGTGGACTGGCTACTGTTACCGACAGCCTCTCGGCCCTGAAGAAACATGTATTTGAGGATAAAACATTCAGCCTCAGCAGGGTGCTGGATGCCATATTAAAGAATTTTGAAGGGGAAGAACTTCTGCGCCAGACCATCATCAACCGTACGCCGTTTTTTGGCAATGATGATGAATACGCCGATACTATTGCCGTAAAAGTTTACGATGACCTTGTGGAAATTATTGACGGGAAACCAAATATCAAGCCGGGCGGCAGGTACCACCTGAACATGCTTTCCACAACCTGCCATGTCTATTTCGGCAAGGTAATGGGTGCCAGCCCGAACGGGCGTTTGGCAGGGAAATCAATTTCCGACGGAACATCTCCTTCGCATGGGGCCGATACTCATGGACCTTCGGCGGTAGTAAAATCTTTATCGAGGATCGATCAGGTTAAATCAGGCGGAACTTTACTCAACCTTCGCTTCCTGCCCAGCCTCGTCCGTAAGGAGGAAGATATTGTTAAGCTGGGTCACCTGATCAGGACGTACTTTGCCCTCGGGGGACATCATGTCCAATTCAATATAGTGGATACCGCAACTTTGCTTGCGGCACAATCATGTCCTGAAGATTACCGGGATTTGCTGGTTCGTATGGCCGGTTACAGCGACTATTTTAACGATATGAATGCTGATCTTCAGCAGGAAGTGATTGAGCGCACTGAGAATGATGTGTTCTGAAAACCCTGGGCGAGGGAAAATGGTAAGCGATGATAAGTAGGGGATAGGTGATAGGGAATAGGGGTTAGGGGTAATGTCCTAAATCAGATTGGGAAGTTGCCTCCTTCTGTATTTCGACTTTCAGCCAATAAATGCCAGCGGAATTTACTAAATATCAAGTTGAAAAATGTCCGAAAGCCTGATCTTCGATATAAAACGTTATGCCATCAATGACGGGCCGGGTATACGGGTAGTCATCTTTTTCAAAGGTTGCAACCTGAATTGTGCATGGTGCCATAATCCTGAGAGTATTTCGCGCAAAGCCGAAAAAATGTATTCCCCTTCCAAGTGCCTCCTTTGCGGATCCTGCGTGGAGGCCTGCCCCGAAAATGCAATCACTCTCACCGCGAACGGAATCCTGGACAACCCTGATGTCTGTACTTTGTGCCGTAAATGCGCCGATATATGCCCGACCAGGGCAGTCGAAATATCAGGGAAATCAATGTCGGTTCACGAAATCATGGAAGTTATTGAAAAGGAACGAGCGTTTTTCGAACAATCGGGTGGAGGTGTTACCTTTTCAGGGGGTGAACCGCTCCTGCATTCCGGAATACTGATCGCCTTACTCAACGAATGCGGTAACCGAGGTATACACAGGACTGTGGATACTGCAGGTAACATAAATACCACCACCATGCTGGAAGTCGCCAGGCGAACCGACCTTTTTCTTTACGACCTGAAGATGATGGATGCTGACCTGCATAGGAAATGGACCGGAAGCGGGAACGATAAGATACTTCACAACATGGAGATGATTAGCGCAGCAGGTGTGCCGGTAATTATACGCATTCCGTTAATAGGCGGGGTTAACGACACGGAAGAGAACCTTGATCTGACGGCTAAATTTATTGCCAGGTTGGAAGGAGATAAAAAGCTGGTACACCTTTTACCTTATCATAATATTGCTCAAAACAAATACTTTAAACTGGGAAAACCTGAACTCTTTGAAGAGCTGGCTGAGCCCGGGAAAGATAGCCTGCAAAAGGCCATAGCGAAGTTTGCGCAATACGGAATCCAGGCAAGCATAGGAGGTTAAAACGACCTTCGCACTCCCTAGTTTACACGGATTAACAAAGTTCCCGGTGACCTGCCATGCGTTCCCGGTGACCTGTCATGCGTTCCCGGTCACCTTCAATACGAACCCGGCGACCTGCCATGCGTTCCCGGTGACCTTCCATGCGTTCCCGGCGACCTTCCATAGGTTCCCGGCGGCATGCAATGTGTTCCCGGCGGCAATTGACGGGATTTTCGATTTTTCACCAAAAACAGCATGTGTTTTTGTATGTAAAACAAAAAACCACTCGAAAACAATTGTTTTACAAGTGGTTAATTCAACTATCAGTGCCCAGAACAGGACTCGAACCTGCACAGCCGTAAGGCCACTGGTCCCTGAAACCAGCGTGTCTACCAATTTCACCATCTGGGCAGATGGATCTTTTATTCGTGTGATGAGTGCCCAGGACAAGACTCGAACTTGCACATCCTTAAGGACACCAGCCCCTCAAGCTGGCGTGTCTACCAATTTCACCACCTGGGCATTTGTCGTATCGAAAGAACTTTACTTGATTTCTGCTCCTGTAACTTAAGCCGGTTCGACTGTTATCCCCTTCGCTTCGGGGAAGCGCCTGCTGGCTAAAGCGGGTGCAAAGATAGTATTTTTTCGAAAAGATAAACAATGAATAAATATAATTCTGAAATTTATTAGTAGATGGCCCGGGATTTATTTTCAAATCCTGGTCAGCTCCATCTCAACATTAAATAAATGCCTGTTTGATTGCATATTAGCAATTATAAGATTGAGGCCAGGCTGATCAAAAGAAAGTATTTTCGGTTAAGCCCTTTGAACTGAAACCAAAATTGCTAACTTTGACAACTGCATATAAAAACCCAACCTTATGTTTACCAAGGACGACCTGAAACAACTGCAATCTCGCGGAAGCGATCTGAAAGTAGTTGAAGCCCAGATAGATAATTTCAGAAAAGGATTTCCTTTTATTGACCTCGACAGGCCTGCCATCGTAGGCGACGGCATAAAAGCATTTAACCAAAGGGATGCAAAAAAGCTTTCCTATTTCTACGATTCCAATTCCAAACGTTACGAAGTACTGAAATTTGTCCCTGCTTCGGGAGCTGCCAGCCGTATGTTCAAGCATTTGTTCGAATTCATGGAATCCTATAGCGGCAGCGAAGAGGATATCAAACAGTTGGAAACCTCAGCTAAACTAAAGTTGGTCAGGAATTTCTTCGACCGCATCAGGGAATTTGCTTTTTATGACAAACTGGCCAAAATCCTGCGTAAGGACGACTACGATATTAATGAATGCCTGGCAAAACATGAGTACAAAATCATCATCGATTACCTTTTGAACCCGGTGGGACTCAATTATGCCAACCTGCCGAAAGGACTGTTGTTATTCCATTCCTATCCCGACGGCGCACGCATGTCGATTGAAGAGCATATGGTTGAGGCTGCCAATTACTGTAAGGACAGGGAAAAACGTTCTGCCATTCATTTTACGGTTTCGCCCGAACATGCGGACATGTTTCTCGAAGAAATTAATAAGGTAAAGGAAAAATACGAAGACTTTTTTGACCTTACCTACGAGTTGACATTCTCGCTCCAGAAGTCTTCGACCGATACCATTGCAGTCGACTTAAGCAATAAACCTGTCCGTGAGGCTGATGGCCGGCTGATGTTCAGGCCGGGTGGTCATGGCGCCCTGATCGAAAACCTAAACGACAGGGAAAGCGAAATTGTTTTTATCAAGAACATCGACAACGTGGTGCCCGACAATATGAAACCGGACACATTCCTCTATAAAAAAGTACTGGGAAGTTACCTTTTTGAATTACAGGATGCTGATTTTGAACATCTGGACACACTGGATGGCAAACCCGACGACGAAGACCTGCGAACCATACTACGCTTTATTAAATCAAAACTGGGTTTTGTAGTAGATCCGGAATTCGGAAGCATGGCTAGGGAAGATAAAATTGATTACCTGCACGATAAACTCAACCGGCCTATAAAAGTGTGCGGGATGGTTAAAAACGAAGGAGAACCCGGTGGCGGGCCTTTCTGGGTAAAGGAACCAAGCGGCGAAATCTCGCTTCAGATCGTTGAATCTTCGCAAATTGACATGGATAACAATCGCCAGAAGGAAATCCTGGGGAAATCCACGCATTTTAATCCTGTCGACCTGGTTTGCGGGGTGCGCGACTATAAAGGTAAAGTATTTGATCTCCGCAAATTTGTTGACCAGGCTACCGGCTTTATTTCACAGAAATCGAAAGATGGCAAAGCGCTCAAAGCTCAGGAACTGCCGGGCTTATGGAATGGTGCCATGGCAAATTGGATCACCGTTTTCGTGGAGGTGCCTATCAGTACTTTTAACCCGGTAAAGACGGTGAACGACTTGTTAAGAAAGGAACATCAATAGAGAACTATCCGCTGAACTGCACCTTGTTTCAGGGTGCCAGTCGCGTAATAGTCCAAATATTTCCTTCGAGCATGTACTGAATCCGGTCGTGAAGTCTGCCTGGACGCCCCTGCCAGAATTCTATGCGGTCAGCGCGTAAGCAATACCCTCCCCAGTGTGCCGGGCGGGTAAGATTTTCACTTTCTTCAGTATAAAGGAGTTTTTCACGTTCCTCTTCCAACTGGCTGCGGGATGCTATTGGTGCACTTTGTGGTGAAATAATAGCATTGATACGGCTTTCGATCGGGCGCGAATAGAAATAGCGGTCCGACTCTTCCGTATCTACTTTGCTGACAACTCCTTCGATACGTACCTGTCTCTCGGTGAGCGGCCAGAAAAAGGTCAGTGATGCATAATGATTCCCGCCTAATTGCACTCCTTTGCGGCTCATATAATTGGTAAAGAAAACAAACCCCTTTTCATCGAACGATTTAAGCAGAACCACGCGTGCCGAAGGCCTCCATTCGGATGAAACCGTTGACAAAACCATGGCTGTTGGTTCAGGTTCACCCGATTCAATGGCTTCACCCAGCCACTCCCTGAACCAATGTACAGGTTCTATCGGGAATTCATCATCACTGATGGCACCATGCTGGTAATC
>JBAXXB010000228.1:0-7815 GCA_037128115.1 Bacteroidota bacterium | reverse complement strand
AGGTACATACCTGGCGGGAGCTGCGATACATCCCATTGCAGGGGAACAGGCGAGTTTTCAACTTCGCGTTGCCGAAGGATTTCACCTTTCAGATCAAGCATCTGCAGGGTAGCGGAAGTCCATTGATGATACACCGTGGTGGCTGGCATATTGCCGCTGCTGTTGGTAATTACCAGGTATTTTGGCAACTCAATTGTAATCTGTTTATCAGTCGGGTTAGGGTACACCTTGAGCTTCGTGGTTTCCGGCTTCTTAAAGGGTTCATCAACGCTAACATAAACATTTTCACAATTCGGATCTACGGTATCGGAAACTATAGGGTGAGGACATAAGGAATCATAGGTAAAGTGACGAGTGTAAATGCTATCATACTCAAGGTCGGAGTTGACTTTCACGGCAACTATTCGCCAGGAATTGTTGAAAAAATCATTACCCACAGCGATAAATTTAGAGTCTTCAGTTTTGCAAGCAGACCAATAGCTGCCTGATGCTCTTTGTATTGTCTTTGTCTTACGCAAATTACCGAGCGTATCACTTTTAAAGAACGCATCATAACTTGTATTTTGATCAGGACTATATCCTCCCACCATTACTAATAGGGAATCCTGTAGTATATCAACGGAACTTAATCCACCCCAAAAGACACTACTCAATATATCAGCATCATACATAGGAGTTCCATCAGTTGCGAGCTTGATAAATGCCGGGCTTGAATCGGACATATTTTGCTGTAGATGTCTCCCTGCTTCATAATATGTGCCAGAATTACTCTTTTTAAGACTCCATGGACCGCCGTAATAGTAAGTATTTGCTCCATAAACCAAATCCCATTGCAGGTTACCGGCAGTATCGGTTTTGAATATATGATGCCTTTCGATTGCGGGTATTGTAGTACCTGGATTGGGATGATACCGGCTGGTTAATACCACGTATCCATCATTATCAACTAATAAATCATAGGCTTCATCATTATTGTAGGTGGATTCAAGCGGATAAAACTGGTGCCAGACCAATTCTCCACCACTATTGAATTTGAACAAAGAAGTACGTGAGTATGGTTGTGTGCTATTATAAAAAGATAATAATATATATCCGCCTTCAGGTGTTGGTTTTATTTTCCATCCAAGGTCATAATTATCAGGAGAATATAATGTTTTACACCACTCAATTTCAGCACACGCGTTTAATTTCAATATGAATGAATCCCAATTAGGATTTTCCTTCTGCCATGTTCCACATATTATCTTGCCTCCATCTGCTGTTTGCTCAATATTACCTCCCCAGCAATAGTAATTACCATTTCCAAATCTTTTATTCCAGAGGGTTTCACCATTTACATCCGTTTTTACTATCCATTCATAATTATAACCATTAATTACCCCTGAAATCAATATTCCTTTGTCATAATCTGTTGAAATATGACGACATTCAGCATTCTGTCCTTGTCCGTAGTATTTTATCCAGTCCTGAGCAACTGTATTTGCATGTAATACAAGGAGACAAAAGAAGTAAAAAAGAATTCTCATGATAGAGTGATAAAAGTTAATCACCCCTCCTGATAAAAATCTGGAGTGGTGTTCGGGGTTAGTGAATAATTACTAATTTCTGAGATTCAACTTTATTGTTGACCGCTTTAATTAGTATAAGATACATGCCCGGTACAAAACTTTTAGTTGGTAACACAATATGTCCGGATGAATTATAGAGATTTAGTATCTTTAGAGCGTGGCCGTTAGTGGTAACCATTTCAAGGACAGCCTTTTCTTGTGTATTAGCAAATTCCTTTGCAAGGTTGTACCGCACAACAATTAATTCATTAGCAGGGTTAGGGAATACCTGTATTGAAACCTGATTGCCTGCTAATCCCATACGGTGATCTTTTTTTGTGCTTGCACTTTTCACGCCTTCGTCGTAGAGATATGGCTCATAATATTCAATTACATGATTGGCAATAAGGATTTTGCGTTTGTATGATTTTATAGGTTCAGGGGCGTCCTCCATTAATTCTTGCAGTTGAATTTCCATGAGGCTATCGGTCAGTAAACCTGGCAAAGTGTCCGTTTGCATTTGATGCATGAAAGCCATGAATTGTAGGTAATAGCCATGAAATGTTTGATCCTCAGTGCTAAGATTAAATCTTGTAGGGATTCCGGATAAAGTGGTATTCATAACAGTGACATCTCCTTCGTTCAATTGCAGAAATGCTTTTAGATAGGCAGCTTCGGACGTGTTTCGAACATAAAGCAGGTATGGCAGGCTATTTGCAGGATATTGTGAAGTATCAGCTAAGTACCTATTCATTAATTGGTAATAAAAAGTGGTATTATCCGTTTTCAATGCAGATATGGCGGCTTTTTCGGCTGTAAGGGGTGCCAGTATGTTTACTCCCTGTAATATCTCCTTATACATATCTTCAGGCATCGGGTCAACCCGCTGATCTAACCTGTCTAATACTTCTTCGTTAGTGGCAGATTGTGGATTGGCTATAAGGATATCGTGCAGGAGTGGATTTGAAAGTACTTCTTCCTTTGTTGCTGCTTCCGTAATCACCGTATCACTCAGGTAGGGCGATTTTGCGAGCAATTCATCTATTAAGTCTAAAGCTTCTGGAGGCAAGCTATATATGATATTTTCAGTGGTTTCTTCTGTGTTTCCTCCATCAACTAGTGCCTTAATTTCAAGTTCCTTTTGTTCAATTAATTCCCCCAATATTCCTAGATCTTGTTTGATTTCCAACCGACTGATTCCTCCAATTCCTGAAAGTTTTGATGGACAGGCAGATAATTTAGTATATGGCAAGCTAAATGGTCTGATAGTAACATTATTATTATAATATTCTGGTTTTAGTCTTAGTTGGTCCAAATTCAGATGATACGCTGACTCCAATGCTGTCAATCTTGGAACCATAGGGTAGTATAAAATTTTCATTTCTTACTGGTAAAAAAGGTAATCCAGGTTGTGATGCAGGTATTAAGGTTCCTGCTAAAAAAAACTGTAAGTGATTTTATCTGCGGCAATCGTGTCCTTTAATTGAAAATCTTCAGAGTTAAAGTTTACGGTAAATGTGAGTTGGCCAAAGCCGTTCAAAGACAAGAATAACAGACCAAAGAATGATAGAATTGTCTTCATAAAAATAGAATTTAAAATTATAGGAAAGGTAGTAAAAAAGTGTTCGTAAATTCATAGCTCTATTAAGAAACAGAAATTTTTCGTTTAGGACCCTACTTTTGAACGTAATACTAAAAAAGGAGAAGCGCAAATTGCCGCTTCCCCTTTTGTTATTGCCAAACAACTAATCTAAAAACTGATATCAATCAAAAATCAAATGCCCGCAAGGGTTAATTCGATTTAATCATCTTCTTTGTATCCACTATTTTACCATCAACTACCAGGCTATAGTGATACACACCGTTACTTAAATCGTCGGCAAATACAGTCAGGCTTCCTTTGCCTTTCTGCGCTATCACCACCACTTTAAGCAGTTGACCGCTATTATTGAAAAATTGTAACTGAGCATCGCGCGCATCTTCAGGAATTGTGTAACCTATTAGTGTGCTTTCGGCAAACGGGTTAGGCACATTCTGATTTAACACAACGGAATTCTTATCGCTTAAACTCGTTGAAAGACTGTTATCCGTAGCAGCTTTAAATGCGTCTAATTGAGCCATAATAAGACCTTTAAGCTCATCAATCTGTTTTTGCTGGTTTTCGATAGTAGCCTGTTGCTCCTTGGCAGCCTGTAACAAAACAGGTATCATTCCTTCGTAATTAACAGCTATATAACCCTTTGAATCTTCGTTAACTAATTCAGGGAATACTGCTTTTATTTCCTGGGCAATAAACCCTATATGAGTCTTGTTGTCAAAGTTCTTGCCTTTAAACTCATCCTGCCTGAAATTATACGAATAGCCGTTTAATTTCTTGATTTTTTCGGACATATTTTCGAGTGGCGTGATATTCTTTTTCAGACGCCTGTCGGAATATTGCCAGTTGGTTCCCCACCACCAGGCGCTGCCATTTACATTCATATCCCCGTCAAAGTAACCGGCCCATTGATCCATTGAACTGGCCATGCCGGCAGTATTCCTCGGATTATATCCGTAAACAGCTATTGTAGTACCTATCGGCATGACTGAAATACCCGGCAAGGGAGAATCGATGGAACCTGCTACGCCGAAGCTTTTGTTTACCAGAGGGAAAACCACATTGGTAGTTTCGAAATACCCGGCATAATTTTCCAGAGTGGCTGGCAAAGGTGTAGTGATAACTGATTTAACTCCAAAATTGGTAGGAGAAGGAGAATTATCCACCACAAAGTTACCGGCCCTGGATTCGGAACCCCCGTTGGAGGCAATCCCGTTTACTCCATAGTTGTATGCACTTCCTGAGGCATTCGTGGATTCGCCTTCCACACCAACAGCAATACTTACCCCGTTAGCAGCTGCGCCCTGGGCATAGCCTTTAACACCCACGGCTCCATCAGAGGTACTGTTAGCGTGACCAAACACGCCATAGGTAACCTGGGATGCCAGGTTAGCTGAGTTATCGAAGAACCCGGCAAACTGGTGCCTGTCGCTGAACACTTCAAATTTACTGCTCAGCAGGTTACCACAACTTCCGTTCAAATGACCGATACCAACTTCAGAAGAACCTCCCTGGATAATATCGTTAAACATATAGTTAAAACCTGCAGTCGGAATTTCCCAATTACCCGGCATGGAAACCGGTGCACCGGTACAGAGATTGCCAAACAAACTCCCTGAGCTGCTTGAAGAAGGGACATAAATAACATCCCCGTTCAGGTCAACGCTCAGAACACCTAATCCCGGGTTTGGGATAGTAAGAGTCTGTGAATGCAAGTCACGGAATCGCAAACCGCTGGCTCCAACAAGGCCTGCCGCTACGGCGCTGGTTCCGTTCAGGCCGGCATCAATTTCCAGTTTATTGGCAGGACCCGCAGTGGCGCCACTCAAACCTATGCCTACATTTGTAGAATTAATGCCCAAAATCATATTGTTACTATTCATAACAGAGGCTCCACTCCCGATAGCAGCAGCGTTTTGAAGGTTATTAACACCCATCCCGGCACCGGCTCCAAGAGCCGTATTCCCCGTTCCCGTGGTATTTGCTCCACCTGAACCAATGCCAATAAATGTATTGTTTCCTCCTGTTGTGTTATTTATTCCGCTAATATTACCTACAAACGTATTATGTACAGCGCCGTTGGTATTGTACCCGGCCTTCCATCCTACCATCACGTGCTCATCACCCAGCGATTCGGAATAACCGGCCTCCGCTCCTATGAAAGTGGAAACAACCTGGTTAGGACCATAATTAAACCCGGCATGGTATCCCATGAAAGTATTCTTGTTCCCTCCTGCATTAGGACCGGCTTCAAATCCAACCATGGTATTCTGGTTTGCCGAAGCAATGGTTCCGCCTGCATTATTCCCCACAAACGTATTGGCATTTCCTGACCCGAGAGCCAGGCCGGCTCCCACGCCTACCAGTATATTGGTGACATTTCCTTTATGCCAGAGCACAGGCTTATCGGCAATCATATAACTCCTTGTACTCGTATTTACATCAATATCACCTCCATCCACATCCAAAAGATTATTGGGTGTTGGTGTACCAATGCCCACAAACCCATTAGTACCAAGGATGATCATCCTGAAATTCGGACCACCCGTGTTGAAACTTATATTTGCACCAGGCTGGGTGGATTGGAGCAAAACATGGTTTGAATTTAAGGGAACCATAAGGAGAAATTTCTCGAATGAACTGGCAGCCGAACTCCCTGTGTACAATTGCCATTTGTTATCATATTTACTTAATCCATCTGTCCTGAACATGTTGGATAGTAATCCAGGGTTAAAGGGGTCAGCCAGGTAAAAATAATTTACGTGCAATCGTGCAGCAGGAATTAAAGGCCCTGAAGTTGGGAAAAAGCCTACTCCTATGGAATTCACATTAGGCATGGTGCGGCCAAAATTGCCGGGCAGCTGCCATTGTGCTTTTAAGCTGAGGCTCAGGGCCCCGATGAAGATTGCAAAAAGTAGATGTTTTTTCATAGCACTTTATTTTTGGGGTTAGCAATTACAAGGACTTATACTTTTTTACTCTTTGATTAGTTAACACTACCCAAAAACAATTGTTTTCAGGATCGCGTTAATTATATGTTAATTTGCGAATATGTTTTAGTTAACGTTGTTGAAAGAGCATGCTTTTTCCCTGCCAAATATTAGGAAAAGCTTTCCGGGCAACAAGCCTGAACATGAATCAAAATAAAAAAGCCACTTTCCCCAATCAGGAAAGTGGCTCACAAAATAAAATATTAATTTCTACAAACTCATCCTCAACAGGTTAAGCGCCCCACCGGCTTTAAACCATTCAATCTGCACCTGGTTATACGAATGATTTACAAAAAATGTATCTTTTGTGCCATCAGCATGATCCAGGACCAGGGTTAGAGGTTTATCCGGTGAAAATGAAGTGAGGCCAATTATATCAATACGATCGTCTTCCCGTATCAAGTCATAATCTGCCTTATTGTTAAACGTCAGGGCCAGCATTCCCTGTTTCTTCAGGTTGGTTTCGTGTATGCGGGCAAATGATTTTACGAGTATGGCCCTCACGCCCAAATGACGGGGCTCCATGGCAGCATGTTCGCGTGATGATCCTTCCCCGTAATTTTCGTCACCTACGACCACCGAACCCAGGCCGGCAGCCTTATAGGCCCTAGCCGTTGCAGGCACAGCATCATATTTGCCATCCAGCTGGCTCTTGATAAAGTTGGTCTTCTCGTTGAAAAAATTAACAGCGCCTATCAGCATATTTTCGGAAATATTATCGAGATGGCCGCGGAAACGCAACCAGGGACCTGCCATCGAAATATGATCGGTAGTACATTTACCTTTGGCTTTTATAAGCAAGGGAAGTCCAAGCAGATCTATACCTTTCCACGCTTCGAAAGGCTCGAGTAATTGAAGTCTTTCAGAATCCGGTTTAACAACAATATCTATCCCGGAACCGTCGGCAGGCGGAGCCAGGAAACCGGCATCTTTCACATCGAAACCCTTTACAGGCAATTCAATACCCTGGGGTTCATCGAGTTTTACCTTCACGCCGGCTTCGTTTAACAGGTAATCGGTAAGTGGGTTAAAGCATAAATCGCCTGATATAGCAAAAGCGGTAACTATTTCGGGGGAAGCTACAAAACTGTGTGTATTCGGGTTTCCATCGTTACGCTTCGCAAAGTTCCTGTTGAAGGAAGTGATAATGGAATTCCGCCTTTCGGGATCGTCGGTATGACGTTTCCACTGACCTATGCAAGGTCCGCAGGCATTTGCCATAACCACGCCGCCTATTTTCTCAAAATCACCTAAGAATCCATCCCTTTCAGTTGTATACCTGACTAATTCCGAACCGGGAGTAATCACAAATTCAGCCTGCACCTTCAGGTTCTTTTCAGTGGCCTGACGGGCAATGGAAGCAGCACGGGTGATGTCTTCGTAGGAAGAATTGGTACAGGAACCTATTAACCCCACCTCGAGTTTCTGTGGATAGCCTTTTTCTTTGACTACTTTTACAAATTCAGAAATCGGGTAAGCGGCATCGGGAGTAAATGGCCCATTCACATAAGGTTCGAGGGTATTCAGATCAATTTCGATAAGCTGGTCAAAATAGCTGGCGGGCGAAGTGTAAATCTCATCATCGGCACGCAGGTGACTGATAATGCCATCTGCAAGTTCAGCGATTTCTTCACGTCCTGTTGCCTTCAGGTATTCACTCATCTTGGCATCGTAGCCAAAG
>JBAXXB010000227.1:0-7818 GCA_037128115.1 Bacteroidota bacterium | reverse complement strand
ATAAACTGCTCTGGACCATGATCCCGGCATTTATAGTATTGCTGATCATACAGGAAATGAATGCCCGCATGGGAATTGTCACCGGCAAAGGACTGGCTGACCTGATCCGTGAAAATGCCGGGGTGAAAGTTACCTTTTTTATTTTTGTAGGACTTCTTATTGCCGACCTTGGAAATACGACTACTGAATTTGCCGGTGTGGCTGGTAGTATGATGATATTCGGGGTAAGTAAATATATTTCTGTACCTATTTCACTTGCCCTGGTCTGGCTGCTGGTGGTGAAGGGGAATTACAAAATAGCCGAACGTATTTTCCTGGTATTCAGCGTCTGCCTGCTAATGTATATAGTTTCGGCGGTGATGGGGAAACCTCATTGGGGCGAGATCGGTACTGCCATGGCACACCCGCACATGGAATTCAATGTCGCTTACCTTGCGATTGTAATCGGGATCATTGGGACAACCATTGCTCCCTGGATGCAGTTTTACATGCAGTCGTCGGTTATAGAAAAGGGACTAAAAATGCGTGACTACAAGTATACCCTGGTTGATATAGTCATAGGTTGCCTTGTGACGGTAATTGTTGCATTTTTTATCATTGTAGCCTGTGCCTCAACGCTTCATGAGAATGGTATTAAAATAGAAGAAGCTAAAGATGCAGCCCTTGCACTCAGGCCTTTGGCAGGTGGCCTGGCATCCTCATTGTTTGCACTGGGATTATTCGTGGCTTCGATTTTTTCGGCCACGATTTTACCTCTTGCAACTGCATTCTATGTTTGCGAAGCTTTCGGTTTTGAAGCCGGAATTGATAAGAAATGGGAAGAAGCCCCCGAGTTTTATTTCCTCTACACAGGCATTCTTATCCTCGCTGCAGGCATTATCCTTATACCGAATGCCCCGCTTATCGAAATCAGCCTCTGGTCGCAGGTTGTAAACGGAATTCTGCTTCCCGTGGTTTTGGTGTGTATGATATTGTTGATCAACAATAAGAAGATCATGGGCAAACATGTGAATAAACCGTTTACAAATATCGTCGGCTGGACGACCATTACCATACTGGTCGGACTTTCACTCATGCTTCTGATCATTCCATTGTTTACCTAGCTCAAGCCCGGTACTAATGGAATTCCTAGTACAATTTGGGGTAAAACATATTGCAGGGAGCGGCTAATCAAATCCTGTTATATAAAGCTGCCAGTTAATCACTTACTTTTAAGAGTGTTGACGATTTCGCGGGAAATCATGCTGAAGTCATTTTCGTAATGGTGATCACCGGGTAGTAGCCTGATGGTTGCTCCTGCAGTTTTGAACAGTTTTGGCGGCTCACTGCTTTCTTCCTTTCCAAAAATACAGACCACATGTTTTGAGGCTGACTTTTTTATTTCCGCCAAAACGTTGTATTTATCCCTGCTGCTTCCAAAATTGAGCATATCAGCCACGTGTATCTCAAAGTCAGCCGATTGGTCGGGGCTCATCATTACTGCACTTTTCTGCAAGGGAGCCAGGTCAGCCGGCAGACGGGTTAGCAGGTATGGAATTATATCAGCCCCAAAGGAATAGCCACAGAGCACGAATGATTTTTTGTTCCATGCCGCCAGGTAATGATGCAGTACTTTGGTGATTTCTGCCGAAGTTTCATCAGGTGTGCGTGCCTGCCAGAAATATTTTTGGGCATCAAGTCCAATAACGGGGATTCCTTTTTCAATCAGTTTTTCACTCACACCCTCATCGAAGCTGGTCCATCCTCCATCACCACTGATGAAAAGAATGAGTGGTAGAGTGTCATTTCTGGCTGCCGGCAAAATGATTAAAGGCAGGTCGGTTTCAAGTTTCACGAGCTGGGGCTGCTTCGGACCTGGATTTCCTGATGCCACCAATTCGGCATAGGTAGGCGCTTTCTTTATTTTGGCATAGGCAATTAATAGTTGCGGCAGCCAATTTATCCCATCCTTCAAGCCATGACCTGCATTCGGTAATGGAACTAATTCGCTGTAAGAAACAGTCTTCATATAAGCTGTCAAATCCGAAATGGAACAGTTTTTATCAGCAGTGCCACAAATTGCGATAAACGGTGCCGTGAGTTTTCCGGAGGGTTCGAGGTAATTGGTTTTGGCTGTTTTCAACGGGTGAATTTTCAGACCTGTCCCTTCACAAAGAGGCTTATCTGACTTAAGTTCTGGACTGAACGCCATGGATATTGCGCCTTTAAACGTATTTGACGGAGCCTGTGCCAGGATACCGTACGCAAGGGTAGCACCGGAAGAGTGACCCATAAGTATAGGCTTCAGGTAGTTATGAATTTTATATTTTTTTTGAAGATATAAGCTCAGCGATTCGCAATCACCTGCCGGGTAGAAGCACTTATCCTGTTCCTTTTTCAGGTTGACGAGCAAACGCCTGCTGTCAATACCGGCAACCAGGGCCCCCTCTTTGGCCAGCCGGGTGGCAAGATTACTAAAGCCAGGCTCCCAACCAGATTCACCCGAAATAAACAGAACCAGTGCATCAGGCGAGGATGCTGGTTTATAAATGGTTACTTTACCGAAATTACCGTATCGTATCGTATCGGCCACCATCGCAGGCAAGGCCTTTGCAGAAAGAACAAAAAGGACTGAAAATATGAGCAACTGTTTCATAAACAATATATTATGTCTTTAGCTTTATTTTCTGTATCATTAGAATTGAAATCACGCAGAAGTACACATAATAATTAACCAGGAAGATACGCTGCCACAAACCTTTGTACGTGTTCAAAAAGGTATTGTTAAAATAGTCAATCCTGAAGGTGAAAAAAAGAATAGCTACGATGCCAATAAGCCAGATTAAATTCGAGATGTGGTGGAAGGTGGGATATGAAGCAACAGAAAATATTTTCTTCATTACAAAAGGAAGCAGTAAAAGTGAAATTACCCCTATACCCCCTAATATATTGTGCACTAATGCCGATAAATTGAACGTTCCTACAACATGATCGAATTTAAAAATTCCGGAAGCCACTCCTTCTCCAAGTCCATAGAGTATGATCAGGAAGGATGCCTGCCGGATCTCTTTTTTTGGTGAAATGAAAACTATCCTGAATTCAAGACCAAAGAGAACGAAAAACACTCCCAGTACAACTGACCAGGCGCTCATGAGACGGGAAACAGGGCTCCCCGAAGCTCCCAGCAAACTAATAGAACTGGTAAGCTGGTTGTAACCCGGAATTTGTTTCCCCCCGTAATAAAGCAATGCCAGGTCAGTGATACAGGCAGCTATAAGTAACAAACCTACTGAAACTAAGTTTATTTTTTGGAAAGCCAGACCTTTCATGGCTTGATTACTTTGGATAAAATTGACGGCATTTGTAAGAGGTCGAAATCGTGCTCATAGATCAGGTACTTATCGTGCCATATTGGGTTGAACTTCTCTTTATATTCCCTTAAACCTTTATAATGAGCGAAGGATTTAATCTTTTCGTAGGCGAATTTCATGGAACGCTCGGTAATGTCTTCCGGCGTTTCTATCCCGCTGAGTGGGGCAAATCCGAGGTTCACATATTGTACCTGCTTGCTTTTAAAATAGTTGAATAGCTCAACAAGCATGAAATCCATTATGCCATTTGGTGCATCACTCGTTTTCCGGATAAGGTCATAGGTGCCTTCATGTTTGGCATAATCTGGAATGATATTCATGAAGCCTATGATTTTTTCTTCAGCGTTTTCGACAGCGAGAACCGTTTGATTTTTTATTTCAGCCCAGCGGAACATGCCCTGCGAAAATACCAGTTCCTGCCTTTCCATATCGAGTAACCATTCGTCGCTCACCGCTTTTAATTTCTGTATAACGCCTTCTTTTAGAGGAGGTTCGAAGATCCTGGATTTGAACCCTCTTTCGCTGACCTTATTAAGGGCATTGCGCATGCTCTTCTTGTCTCCACCCTGCAGGGTGAATGTATCCAGGTTGACTACTGCTTCCTGGCCAAGAAACAGGCTTTTTCGTTGCAGGCTCTTATACGTTTCCAGGCATTCGTCACCAACACGGTACGAAACAGCTTTTAATCCGTTATCGCCGCAATATTTATAGAATTCAAGCAGGCTTTTTGCCATTTCCTCTTGATTCCCGGCAACAGGGTCTTCGAGAATAACTGCAAAATTGCCGGAGACTTTGTAGCTGATAAAACAGTTGCGCTGCAAGTTAAAGAACAATAATTTATCGTAATAAGTCTTGAAATAATCCATAGCCGAATGCCCATAAATGCGGGTCAGTTCCTGTGCTTCAATAATTTCAGACTCCTGGGGCTCGTTTTTCCAGACATAAGGAGCTATTAATGTGAACACAACAAATCCTATTGACAGGAAACCACTTACCTGTATGGAGTCGATAAAATATTTGGCAAAAGCGCGTAAGGGAACCAGATCGGGGCTGCCAACCAGGAAAAAGTTAGCAAGCGTATACTTTATCGACTGGACCAGGCTGAAGTCAATGTTAAAGTACTTTATATCCAGGAAATAGAACCCCACCACTCCATAAATCATCACGGCCGCCACACTGATAAGTCCTGTCTGGATACCCATCCCGCGCAGGACAGGATTGTTCCTCACGACGTATTCCTTCCGGGTCGAAAACAAAGAGATTAATACCAACATCGCCATGGTAGCTTCTTCGTAATCAATAGCTTTAGTAAGGTGTCCTATCAATGATCCCAGGCTGAGTAACAGAGCGAACCACCAGGCAGTCCGTAGACCTTTTAACATAAAGGCTGCATTGACTAATAGGAATAAGCCGCTGGCGAGCACAAAATAATTGGATGCATGTATAGCTTCGCGGGGGAGGTAATTCCTCAGTAAGTGCAACCGTTCCGAAATGGCAGGTGTAAGCACGGAAATAATATTTACAATTCCCAGAGTAAACAACAGGGCCGCTGGCAAAACCCGCATCAGTAGTTTATTTGCTTTAGCAACAAAAGATAAAAGTCCTCCTACCAGGGGAAGCCAGAACTCGAAAAATCGATACAAAGCCGTGATCGAAATGGCTTCGACCATAGTAAAACCGAAACGGGTAAGTGTATATCCCAGTGATACTTCTACGGCACCCAAGCCGCGCATAAAAGGTGAGATAATGAGGAATACCACTGAAATGATATACCCGGTGGCACATGCCAGCAAACTGATGGGTATTCCCAACGCCCGCGCAGCTATAAATAAGTGCAGTATTCCCCAAACCTCAATCAGCAGCGAATATAAGAGGCATTCGATTAAATTTTTATATTGAATAACTCCATTATCAAAGTCACTCACATACACTTCAACAGAGGGGTAATAGCGCTTAAGCAGTTGGTAAATTCTTCCTTTTCCAGTGATGTTCCTGAACAGGAAGTAAAGTCCACACAATAATAAAACTATAGTCAGAAGGGCTACCCATTCGTTTCCGTTAACACTCCGTGTCGTAAGCCCATATACAAAAACCGGGATAGCGATTACTACCGCTGACACTATCCCGACAAAACCGTAAATGGAGCTGGCAAAGTGAATTTTAGATTTCGAAACGCCTGTCTTTTCAATAGAGTCAGTAAAAAATGCGAGTGAAGATACGCCTCCTGCAGGCAGGAAGACGGAAATGAAATTACGTTTCAGGAACAGGGTCAGGCCGTCAGGGATGCTGATTTTTTCACCCAGGGCTGCGAAAGCGGCCCGGTACATAAAACTATGTGTCACGATATATAACAGTGTGACAAGAATCCCTGACAATACCAGGGCAGCCGTTGCATTGGATAGCTCATCCCTGACTTGTGATATTTCGGCTTCCTCATGGTGAAAAAACCATATACCTAGCCCAATAAATAAGGCGGTTAGCGCGTATTGCAGTATCATCCTGTGCTGTTCGGCAATTACCGATAATGTCCTGCTTAACTTAAATGATAAACTTTTCATGTAGTTCTTGTTTTCCTTCCTAATGGTTTGAAGTCATGATACGACGGAATCTTATTTTTTGTCATAAATATGAATGTATTCCCGAACTGACTTCTGTCACTGTATTATGATCATAACCAAATAATAATATAAATGCTGCATACTCCTGCCTTTCAGCGTGAAGGCTAATTCCAAAGAATTAATGGTAAAGGAATCTACAACAGTGTCTTGACCGTTGGTCGGTTTTTTTTGGATTTTGGAATAAGAGTATAGATTCTTTTTACCTTCAGTCTTATGCCTTCATGCCAGGCAAATTCAGTAATTTTTTCTGCTGGTTTCTGTTTCTACAAAAGTATAGGATTTTTCTGTAAAGTGGGGAAGAATCTCATGCCTTACTTTTACTAACTTATGTGTAATTTTTTATCTCATTGTGATAAAAACAAGTTTTTCTATTTTTCAGTTTATAAACTGCTTCAATCCTTGATTCAGACTGCTTTTAGCTTAAAGAATTTGAAGTTATAATCGCTTTTGCAGGTGAAGAAAGCATCGCATTACCACAAAAATAGCTTGCCTTTCAGAAAAAAATGTCGTACCTTTCGTAGGTCTCATTCCGGCATCGGAGATGAACTGAAAAATATTTGACCGCAAACACTTATTGATATGTAAAAAACAAACCGCCATGAAAAAAACAGTATTCTTCCTCGCATTGCTGCTCGTCTCGGGGATTATTGTATTTCAATCCTGCGAACCTCAGAAGAAAACCCCTGTGATAGGCCTGCTTATGGACGACTTCAAGGTCGAACGTTGGGCCAGGGATACTACCTATTTTATTGCTGCTGTGAAGCAACTGGGGGGTAAAGTCATTTGCCTGTCCGCTAATGGTGATGCTGCTAAACAGATGGAGCAGGCCAAACAACTTCTCGACCGGAAAGTGGATGTAATTGTGATTGTGCCAGTGGATATGAAGAAAGCGGCTGATATTGTCGGCATGATAAAAAAAGAGCAATCGAAACGAATTATTTCATACGACCGCCTGATTCAAAATGCATATATCGATTATTACGTTTCTTTCGATAATGTGAAAGTCGGTGAGATGCAGGCTGAATACATCCGCAACCGCATGCAAAAAGGGAATATTGCTCTCATCGGGGGGCCTGCGACCGATTATAATTCGTACTACCTGAACAACGGGCAACTGGGTGTGCTCCAGCCCTATATCGAAAGAGGGGACATAAAAATTGTGTACAACAAAATGACGCTGGCCTGGACCTTTGAGGAAGGCTACCGCCTGACGAGAGAATGCCTGGTAAACAATAAAGTGGATGCTATTATTGCAGGTAACGACCTCCTGGCCCGTGGAGCGATTAAGGCATTGCAGGAAAAGGGGTTAGCCGGTAAAGTATTGGTCGCCGGACAGGATGCCGATTCACAGGCTTGTGAAAATATTATTAAGGGTTACCAGACGATGTCGGTCTATAAACCTATCTACGATATTGCTACCAATGCGGCTAAAATGGCGGTTGACCTGGCAAATGGCAAGGACGTTTCGAATGCGACCTTTACAGTTAACAACGGCATCAAACTGGTACCATCGCTGCTGCTTTTACCTGTGGTAGTGAATAAAGGCAACATAGGCATGGAGATCAATCTCAATAAATAAGAGCTGATTTATTTGGTTGACAGAATACTCCTGGAATATGGCTGAACATTGAATTCCGCAAAGGATGAAAGTGCAGGGATCAGGGATTTGTAATGTTCAGGCTCAATTCGTGGTGCTGTATCCGGCTATAAGTCAGTTATATAGGACCTGTCAGATACGGAGATGTATTATGTATGAGCAGTTTTAGTTCCGTCAATCCGGACTGCCACATAGATTTTTATTATAACTTTAAAACCACCTCCTTTGGTGGTGGTTATGTTCAGTTGGCTAT
>JBAXXB010000226.1:0-7829 GCA_037128115.1 Bacteroidota bacterium | reverse complement strand
TCAAACTCTTCGAACGCGAAGCATTGAACTCTTCAAACCCTTGAACTCTTCGAACGCGAAGCATTGAACTCTTCAAACCCTTGAACTCTTCGAACTCTTCGAACGCGAAGCATTGAACTCTTCAAAACCTTCAACTCTTCAAACTCTTCGAACGCGAAGCATTGAACTCTTCAAACCCTTGAACTCTTCGAACCCGAAGCATTGAACTCTTCAAACCCTTGAACTCTTCAAACTCTTCGAACGCGAAGCATTGAACTCTTCAATCCCTTGAACTCTTCAAACTCTTCGAACGCGAAGCATTGAACTCTTCAAACCCTTTAATTCACTGCTGCTCCTGCTTTCTTATGTTCTTTCAAATGTTTTAGGGCAGTCTGTATGCATTCCCGTCTAGGAATAATAACCGAAACACCTTTGTATTCCAGTTCCTGCTCCAGTATGGCAAGATTTTCAGCGTGGTGCTTAGGTGAAGGATTCAGAACAAAAATATGGTCCTTATCCACCCCCACTCCCCTGCAGATATCTTCTATGCGTCCGAAGGCCGAAGAATCCTGGCCGCCGGTCATAGCCGTGGTTTCATTATCGAGTATCATGATAGTGATCTGGCTTTTATCCTTCACGCAATCAATCAGCCCGGTAATTCCGCTGTGAGTAAATGTGCTGTCACCGATCACCGCGACCGCCGGAAGTAATCCTGCATCAGCAGCTCCCTTGGCCATGGTAATAGAAGCACCCATATCAACGCAACTGTTAATGGCATCGAACGGATCAAGAGCACCCAGTGTATAACACCCTATATCGGAAAACACCCGGCCCTTACCATATTTTACAAGGGACTCATTGAGCGCATTATACGAATAAATATGCGGGCAACCTTTACAAAGTGAAGGAGGCCGGCCGACTACCACGGATGGAATATCTTTCCCACGTGTATCTTTTTTACCCAGGGCAACGGCTACAATATTGGGGTTCAGTTCTCCGTCGCGGGGAACCGTACCGTCGAGACGGCCATGAATGATCTTACCTTTATTCAGGAAGCCTTTAATAGCTTCTTCCACTATAGGGTAGCCTTCTTCGAGAATGAGCAGCTTTTCGCAGGAATCGTATATCTTCCTGACCATTTCCGGGGGCATGGGATATTGAGCAATCTTTAATACCGGGAAAGGGATATAACGGTCAGGATAATTTTCGAGAAGGTAATTATACGCTATACCGGTAGTAATTATTCCCATACTTTTATCTTCACCATCCGTAAAAACATTGAATCCGGATTCGGAAGCATAAGTTTCAAATTCGGCCTGTTTCTGCAAAAGGTCCTTATACTGTCGTCGTGCATTGGCAGGTAAAAGTATGAACTGCCTGTGATTTAACGGCAGGTGAATTTCGTTTTGCCCGCGGACGGGTTTACGTATAACTCCTGCACGGGAATGAGCCAGGCGGGTGGTAATGCGCATCAGAACGGGAACGCCCAGTTTTTCCGACATATCGAAACCATAATGAACCATGTCGTATGCATCCTGCTGGTTAGTAGGTTCCAGCATGGGAATAAGTGCAAATTTGCCGTACACACGTGAATCCTGTTCATTCTGCGACGAATGCATAGATGGATCATCGGCTGATACCACGATTAGCCCCCCGTTTGCCCCGGTTATGGCAGAATTAATGAAAGCGTCGGCAGCAACATTCAGTCCCACATGTTTCATACAAACCATGGTGCGCTTGCCTGCATACGACATGCCAAGTGCAGCCTCCATAGCTGTTTTTTCGTTGGTCGACCAACCTGCCCTGATCTTCCCTGATTTGGCTTCAGCCGAATGCATTACATATTCCGTAATTTCGGTCGAAGGAGTTCCCGGGTAGGCGTATATACCTGACATTCCGGCATCTATAGCAGCCTGGGCAATGGCTTCATCACCCAGTAACATTAATTTCTGGTCCATATTGTGATTGGTTTAACAACAAAAATGATGGCACAAACCTACATGAATTGAACCTTATTAGCAAGCACTTTTAAAAAATAATATCAGCTGATATTGCCAGCCTGAATGGGAATTCTCAACCGGTAAATTTTATCCTTTTGAACACCTGCTAGTTTCCGCTGTTTTATACTTTTGTATACTTTAAATACCCCATCTGTTGAATTATCTCGCACACCTGTTTCTTGCCGGTACCGACCCTGAAATGATACTGGGCAATTTTATTGCCGATCATGTAAAAGGAAGTGATATATTAAAGTATTCCCCGAACATACGGAATGGCATTGCCATGCACCGTTCCATAGATACCTATACCGATCAGCATCCGGTTGTAAAAAGCAGTATAGCCCGGCTGAGGACTGACTTCAGGAAATATGCAGGGGTAATTGTTGACATGTATTATGATCATTATTTGTCGGCACATTGGAATGAATTTTCCGCTATCGATATTCATACCTTTACGAAAACAAGGTACGACATACTGAACACCTTCGAACCTATACTTCCGCTGCGGTCGGCAAGGCTTCTGTACTTTATGGAAAAGCAGAACTGGTTACTGTCGTACGCAAGTTTTGAGGGTATGCAGCAGGCTTTCAACGGCATGTCGAGGCGAACAACTTTCGAATCCAACATGGAATTGGCCGTTATAAATCTCAAAGCCGGGTATACCGAATTCAGGCATGAATTCAATCAATTTTTTCCTGATCTTCAGCAGTTTGTGAACGATAATTTCGATCTGAAGCCCACATTCCTCAGCTGAGTCCCAACAAAAAAGCCATCCTATAGCAGAATGGCTCTTTGTTTTAGTCCTTAAAGAGAAGTTAATCCTCAATAATTACCTCTTTGCCGGCAGCAATATCCTCGAGAATTGCAGTGGTGATCGATTTAGGGCGCTCCAACGGGTATCCCAGGGCGCGGTCCCATACTATATTGGCGCAAATTCCAATGGCACGACCTATACCGAAAAGTACAGTGTAAAAGTCATATTCCTTAACACCATAATGCCATTGAATAACACCCGACTGGGCATCCACATTCGGCCATGGGTTTTTTGCCTTACCCTGTTCGCGGAGGATATCTGGAACCACTTTATACAGCAGGTCAACATACTGGAACAAAGGATCGTCCTTGAGATGAGTCAGCGAAAAATTGCGTTGAAGGGTGTACCTCGGGTCAGTTTTACGAAGAACGGCATGCCCGTAACCAGGTATAACCTGCCCTGATTTGAGTGTTTCCCAAACAAAAGCTTTCATTTCTTCTTCGCTGGGAACACGGTCCTCCATTTTTTCCTTTACCCCTTGCAGCCAGCGTAATACTTCCTGGTTGGCGAGACCGTGCAATGGCCCGGCAAGCCCGTTAACCATGGCAGCAATACTCAGGTAAATATCCGACAGGGAACTGGAAACCAGGTGTCCTGTATGCGCGCTTACATTACCACCTTCATGGTCGGCATGTATGATGAAATGCATACGACTCACATCATCGTAAGGCTTGCCTATACCCATCATATGGGCAAAGTTAGCCCCAAAATCAAGGTAGGGGTTCGATTGTATGCGTTTGCCGTCACGGTAAAGTTTAGCGTAGATATACGTGGCTATTTCCGGCATTTTGGCCAGGAGATTCAGCGCATCTTCGTAGGTAGGATCCCAGTAATCCAGTTTATGGAGTTTGCCCGAAGCATATTTTTTCGAGAAAAGCGATTCGCGCTGTAGTGTAGTTATGACAGCCGAAAATATGGCCATAGGATGACTGCAGCAAGGCATGCCATCAATCACCTCATACACATACCGCGGGAGTATACGTCTTTTGTTAAATTCATCAATAACATCCTGTAATTCTTCCTCATTTGGGATATCTCCAGTGAGAAGAAGGTAAAACAGGCCTTCTACGTAGGGCATTTCAGCACCTTTTGGTTTCGGTAATTTTTCAAAAACTTCAGGCAAAGTGAGCCCGCGGTACCTGATACCTTCGATGGGATCGAGGTAGGAAATATCCGTCAGTAAAACCTTGACTCCGCGCATACCGCCGATTACCTGCCCAATGGTAACCTGGTCGATCACCACATGCCCGTATTCTTTTAAGAGTTTTTCCGTACGTGGCCGCCATTCCAGTATTTTCTCGTGTAATCTGTCTTTAAGTCTGAACGACATAAAATTAGTTGTTATTGGTTTGTAAAATGTCTTAATGCAGGCAATGTTGTATCAATTAGTCGAAGCAGGTATATCGCTTACATATTCTTAATCATCTCAGTCCCGAATTCTGAAGTCTTAAGCTTGGTCGCTCCTTCCATCAGGCGGTGAAAATCATAGGTTACTGTTTTATTGGCAATGGTTTTCTCCATGGAGTCGTAAATGATCCTGGCTACCTCATTCCATCCCATGTATTCGAACATCAGCGCACCCGAAAGGATCACCGAACCCGGGTTTACCTGGTCGAGCCCGGCATATTTAGGCGCTGTGCCATGGGTAGCTTCAAAAATAGCGAAACCATTCTGGTAATTGATATTGGCTCCGGGAGCAATTCCGATTCCGCCAACCATGGCGGCAAGTGCATCCGATATATAATCCCCGTTCAGATTCAGCGTTGCGATAACGGAATACTCTTCGGGGCGGAGCAAAATCTGTTGGAGAAATGCATCCGCAATCACATCTTTAACGATCACCCTGCCTTCGGCAACGGCTTTCTGCTGGGCAGCTTCTGCTGCATCACGTCCGAGTTCTGCTGCTATCCGGTCGTATTGAGCCCAGGTAAAGGTTTTATCACCGAATTCACGCTCAATCAGGGCATAAGCCCATTGTTTGAATGCACCTTCGGTGAACTTCATGATATTCCCCTTATGGACAATAGTCAGAGAAGGCAGTTTATGGCTGAGGGTATATTCGATGGCGGCGCGAACCAGTCGTTCGGTACCTTCGAGGGAAACAGGTTTGATGCCGATGGAAGAGGTCTTTGGGAACCTGATTTTGGTGACGCCCATCTCATTTTGAAGGAAACTGATCATTTTTTCGGCTTCGGGTGTACCCTGCATAAACTCGATTCCTGCATAGATATCCTCGGTATTTTCACGAAAAATATGCATATCAACTTTATCCGGTCTTTTTACCGGGCTGGGAACGCCCTGGAACCAGCGCACAGGACGAAGACAAACATAAAGATCGAGGATCTGGCGCAATGCGACATTGAGCGAACGTATACCTCCACCAACGGGTGTAGTGAGAGGACCTTTTATCCCTACCAGGTATTCTTTAAAAGCGGTTAAGGTTTCGTCGGGGAGCCAGTTGCCAGTAGCCGCAAATGCCTTTTCGCCGGCAAGTACTTCTTTCCACATGATTTTCCTTTTTCCCTGGTACGCTTTTTCAACGGCAGCATCAAAAACCCGTACCGAAGCACTCCAAATATCGGGCCCGGTTCCGTCGCCTTCGATAAATGGTATTATCGGAAAATCAGGGACTTGCAACTTGTCATTCTCAAAAATAATCTTACCTGCACTCATTTTATGTATGTAATTTTAATGGTTTTAAATCTTGGTAAAGATAAAAAAAACATTCAATTTCCTTCATATATATGAAAAATGTTTTGGTTGACAGGTTTGGGTGTTTTTTTACATTTCCAGGAGCCTCTTGAACGAACAAATATACCTGTTTATGCCACAGAAGCCTTAAGGATATTTACCCCAGATTCAACTCCAAAGAAGTAATCAAACACCATGTGCCTGTTTTGATCTATAGTAAATATTCAGCTGGTTATCAACCTTCCCTGAGCTTATAAAAATCGGGAGTATAAAGTATAAGTGGCTTTCATATATTTTATCCGATAAATCATAACTTATACGGGGAAATCATACGACCGATATACCTATATTTGCAAACTAATTGCATTTTTTTGAACATTCGTCATATGGTATCACGCATCCGGAATTTAATCTGCCTGACTGTATTAATACTAACGGCCTCATCTGCTGTATATTCGCAGGATGGAATCGTCAGGGGTTTTGTATATGAAAAAGAAAGCGGCGAACCAGCCCTTTTTACAAGCGTATATTTGTTGGGGACCACCATCGGGGCTGCAACCGATATAAACGGGTACTTTACCATTACAAAGATCCCAAACGGGAATTACACGCTCATAGTGACTTACCTTGGATATGATACACTAAAAGAGAATATTGCGATTAGCAGCAACACAGTTCTGTCGAAAAAATTCTATCTCACCAAGGCAGCCTATATACTCGAAGGGGTAAGTATTTCGGCCGAACACGCCGAACAAAGGAATGAAACACGCACCTCAGTAGTAAAAGTAACTCCCAAACAAATCAAGCAGATTCCTTCAATAGGAGGTCAGGCCGACCTCGCCCAGTACCTCCAGGTACTGCCGGGTGTGGTGTTTACGGGTGACCAGGGAGGCCAGCTTTATATACGTGGCGGATCCCCAATACAAAACAAAGTACAACTTGATGGTATGGTTATTTATAATCCTTTCCATTCCATAGGTTTGTTCTCGGTATTCGAAACGGACCTGCTTCGTTCGGCGGACATTTATTCCGGTGGATTCGGGGCTGAAATGGGAGGCAGAATATCGTCGGTCATGGATTTAACCACCCGGGATGGCAACAAAAAACGACTTGCTGGAAAATTCGGCGCCAGCACTTTTGGCGCGAAGGTTTTACTCGAGGGCCCCCTTGTGAAGCAAAAATCGGATAACGGCGGCAGTTCGTCCTTTATACTTTCTTATAAAAACTCCTACCTCGAGCAGAGTTCCAAACTTTTGTACAGCTATATCGACAAAAACGGTCTGCCTTTCAATTACAGTGACTTATATGGAAAAGTTTCGCTTAACAGTTCAAACGGCAGTAAAATAAATTTCTTCGGGTTCAATTATAATGACCAGGCTACCTACAAATCCGTTTCCAAATTTGGCTGGGATGCCATTGGAGGTGGCACAAATTTCGTGGTTATCCCAGGCTCCAGCCCGGTATTGATCGATGGAAACATAGCTTATTCGAGGTATAAGATAGGCATGGATGAAACGAATATGCCATCGCGGACCAGCAGCATCAGCGGATTCAACGCAGGATTTAATATCACCTATTTCCTGGGTAAAGACCAACTTAAGTTCGGGTTCGAAATGCTTGGTTTTGCCACTGATTTTAATTATACAAACACGGCTAACAGGGTGATTTCTCAAACTAAGTATACTTCGGAGATAGCACCTTATATTACCTATAAGCTTACACGCGACAAATGGATTTTCGAACCCGGTTTCAGGCTTCAATACTATGCCTCCTTATCCAATACATCACCCGAACCTCGCCTGGCTGTTAAATACCTGGCCAGTGACAAACTACGGTTTAAGTTTGCCGGTGGTTTGTATTCACAAAACCTGATATCCGCCAGTAGCGACCGGGACGTAGTAAACCTGTTTTATGGATTCCTGTCAGGTTCCGAAGAGATCCCGGATAATTTTGACGGTAAAGCACTGAAACAGAAAATACAAAAGGCCCAGCACCTGGTGATAGGTGCCGAGATAGAACCAGTTCATCACGTAACTTTAAATATTGAAGCCTATTACAAGAATTTTTCGCAATTGACCAATATCAACCGCAATAAATTATTCGAAGATAAGCCACCGTATAATGACCCTTCTTCCCTGAGTTACAAACCCGATTACCTCCGTAAAGACTTTATCATAGAAAGCGGTGACGCAGAGGGTATAGACTTTTCGATGAAATACGATTATAATCACATCTATATATGGGCTGTTTATTCGCTTGCATATGTACATAAATTCGATGGATCAGAACATTACGTTCCGTTTTACGACAGGCGGCACAATGTTAACCTGCTGGTAACATATAAG
>JBAXXB010000225.1:0-7846 GCA_037128115.1 Bacteroidota bacterium | reverse complement strand
GTTATACCTTTTCCTGAACATGAATGCCTATTTGGGTGAACTCGAGCGTTGTACGTCTTTTAAAGACAAAGCGCGCACCCAGCCCGAAAACGTGAATGCCGGCCTGCTTACTTATCCCACGCTGATGGCTGCCGATATTATCCTGCATAAAGCGCATAAAGTGCCTGTGGGTAAGGACCAGGAGCAGCACCTTGAAATGACCCGGACTTTTGCCAACCGCTTTAACCGTATGTTCAATGTGGAGTATTTCCCTGAACCGGAAGCATATAATTTTGGCGAATCCCTTATAAAAATTCCCGGCCTGGATGGCAGCACCAAGATGGGCAAGAGCGAAGGCGAAGGCAATGCTATTTTCCTGTTCGATTCGCCTGAAGTGATACGGAAAAAGGTTATGAAAGCCGTTACCGATAGCGGGCCCATAGAGCCAAACCAGCCAAAACCGCAGGCGATAGAAAACCTTTTCAACCTGATGAAAGCCTTATCAGAACCTGAAACCCTTCAGTTCTTCGAGGATTCCTATAATGCCTGCGCCGTTCGATATGGCGATATGAAAAAACAACTTGCCGAAGACGTGATCCGATTTACGACTCCCTTCCGGGAACGGATTCTGGATCTGTTGGGCAACGATGAGTATTTGCGGAAAGTCGCAAACATGGGCCGGGATAAGGCCCATGAAAGTGCAGCCCGGACTATACGGGAAGTACGGGCAATCATTGGGTTTAAGAGTTTTTAGGAACGGCGTTAGAGGACCGCTTTCAATAGTATTGGATATCAATTCCTTACCATAATTAGAAATCGGGGGGCTAACGGCTTCGTTTTGTGAATTTAACCTTGCTTATGCAAATAGTTTTATCATCAATGGCTGGGTCCAGCGATAAAAAACCCGTTAAAGCTGCTTGTTTTATATGGCCATCGTTATACCTGAGGATTAGGGAGTAATCCCGGATTTCGTAAGTGCCGTTGCCAGCCGTTGTAACCGAAGTGCCGTCCCTGTGATATTGCAATGCAGTGTTAAATATACCTTCATCAGCAAATTGACCGTTAGCGGAAAACCGGATCAATGCTTTCTGCCCGAATTTTCCCCTGTCAAGTTCAGGATCATCAGGGTCCGCCCACGAAGTCCAGGAACCATCCAACTTTAAACCATCCACCGGTTTGCAATGCTGGTAATATTGTGCCCCGACCACCATGTTACCCCTTTCATTCAGCTTTACACCTATGTCAATGACCCCCGGTCTTTTGATAATCCAGTTTCCAGTCCCGTTATTTGTGTACCTGCTCCAGAACTGGGATTCCCTTGATTCGCTTTCCGTTTTATTAAAATCAGCAAACCCCATGTCGGGTATAGCTTCGTATACCTGCCCGTTACTGTAAAATGTTTTCCAGATGGTGTGGCCCAGGCTTAAAGGGTCTCCATAAAACTCTTTAACATAAATGCCCATCCAGACGCCTTCAATTCCGTTTTTTGTATTAAAGTACGGAGGCGATTTATCGTTGGAAACAGATTGAATACCGGTGGTTGTTGCAACAGCATGCGTAACTGCAGAAGGGACTTTTTTTAATGTCAAACTATTAAAGAATGTTTCAATTGTGCTCTGATAACCTGCATCATTTGACATAGTTAAGATATTGGTTGTCAGTCCGAAACCCACGATGGTTGAAAGCATGGCTGCCCCTGACAGGTTCCCGCTTACAAAATTTGCAGCTCCCAATATTACTTCTCGTCCTTCGTCATCGCTAACCTTATCCGTTTGAGGCGTTTCTTTAATATTTAACGGTGTGGCTGCCAGATTAATCCAGTTCCTGTCAAATTCTTCCGATGCGGTTCCTTTGCTGGGCTGGCTTGCATAAATACTGATAATGCAATATATTCCTTTAGTCTCGTCAGTGGTGATATAGCTTACAACTCCATCCTTTGCCGATTTTTCCCAGCCTCCGGGAATGGTATAAGTTGCAATATCAAAGGTTTCGGTTTGTGCAAAAGCACAAATAGCCTGGTAAAAGCCGATCAGTATAAATATGATTTTTTTTATCATTGGATGACAATCTTGATATTGGACATTTGAAGGATATTAATCCCTGGATTTGAGTTCCTGGGATGAGGATTTACTTTGCCAGCATATCCTGTAATTTTTTAAAATCAAAGTTATCCTCAAACACTTTTTTTGCTTTCAAAGTTGTAGCTGAGGATGTTTGATTTCGTATTTCAACTGTAACAAACTGTGGTGCGGAAATGGGCAGTTTACTGTTAATATAGTCAGGATTTATAGTAACAGCCGGAGAACCTGCTTCATCAGGATTCTTAAACATATCGTTTGTAATCGGTTCGTATCCTATATTCATATTTCCGATAAATGGTTTATCTAATTGTGCTTCTGAAGATTCACGAATGTATTTGTCAATATTGTCAATATACTTCTGAATTAAATTTTTTTCTTTTGCAGCTTTAACATTTTCTTTTCCTTCAATATAAGACTTTTTATATTTTTCCTTGATTTCGTCTGCCTCGGTTTTACTATACCGCATTGCTAATTTTGCATATTCTAACTGAACCAGGTATTGTTCGAAGGTTTGGGCAAGAATATCGTTGTAGGTTTTGTTTTCATGATCGCGCATCACAGTAAAATAAGCCTTTTTTATGGTGAGAATCTCTTTAATACTTACAGGCTTGAAGAGTGGAATACCAGGTTTGCTTACCACTATAAGTCTTTTATCATCATCCTTTATATACCAGGCAAAAGAACCGTATTTTTCGCTTTCGGTCCTCGGATACAGGCTATAAACCTGCCTTCCATCCACGGTTTCCATAACTTCTTTTTCTTCGTTTTTTGAATCATATTCTTTATGGGAACAGGCAGTAGCTATGGAATTCAGAGAGTTAAAATTTAGGCTTAAAACCAATCCGGATTCCTCTTTTTCGTACAATTTCTTCTCTTTGGTGCAACCCAATTCAAGCATATGAGTTTTAATATTGTAAGGCAATATTTTTTCCACTTGTACGGAATTTATACTTGCACTCCAGGTGCCTCTCAGGCCTTTGGTTTTATTGATGGATTCGTCAATTACCGAGGTAAAAATGGCAGTCATCCATTTTTCTGCTTCTTTTGCGATAGCCTTATCCTGTGAGATGCCCATAAATATCTTATTTTCCCCCCGTTTGCAGGAGGATGGTGTATTATGGGCATCTTCGGAGGTTTCGCATTGCCCGAATATGGTAGTTGCTAAAATAAAGGCGGAGATTATAAGGAGCAGCTTTTTCATAGGTTTGGTACTTTATAATTATTGATATCCCGTATTATTTCCCTAACATAGCCTGTAGTTTTTTAAAGTCAAAGTTGTTTTTAAAGTCTTTAAATGCTGAACTTATTGTAGCATCATCTTGAATAAACCATTCGATAGTAATAAATTGTACGGATGCTGCAGTGGCGTCTTTATTGATATAGGAGGGGTTGAAAGTTACCCAGGGGTTTCCCATAGTTGCATCATCTACATACGTGTCCCTTCTAACGTATGGAATTTGCTCAGATCTGTCCCAAATAGTGATGCAAGGTTCATTATAAAATTCATTATTGCCCGATTTATACGTGTTGATGAATTTTTCAATGCGCTCAGCAGATACATTATACTTATCGTTAGGTTTTTGTAAATTATATTCTGCAATCCAGTTTTTATATAATTCTAAAAATTCACCAACCGTAATAGGTTTAAATAATGGAACATCAGGTTTTGTTATAATTACACATGATTGTTCAGGTGTTTTGTTCCATCCTGTATAATAAAGCGGGAAACCCTTAAAGCTTTCTTCCTGTTGTTTTTCGGAAATCACATAAATTAAATGCCCATCTATAAAATCCTGACCATTTTTTTCGGTAAAGCCGCTGGCTTTCTTTTTATCCCGGATTACATAAGGTTCAAAACCATTGATTAAAACAGAAAACCTCAGTTGTGGACCTCCTTTTTTGTTTAATTCACCATTGCTTTCGCGGTAAACAGCAGTTAGTGTAATCTCCAATTTGCCTTTTACCAATCCCTCGTTACTTATATCATCCACCAGTGCCCTCCACGAGCCACTGATACCTTTAGAGTTTTTAAATGCTTCATCAAACAAAGCATAAATTTCTTTCATCTTTTTGTACATGATTTCGGTATTGGCTTTGTTTTGTTTACCCCCGCTACCAATGTAAACATAGTAGTTGCTGTTGTCTTCAGCAGACGAAAAGGGTACTTGTGCGGCTTGCCCTGCTGTGTTTTGGGCAAACGACTGCATTACACAGAAAATGGAGCATAAAAGGATGATCAGATTTCTCATGGTTTTTGTTTTATTTCGTGGTTTATAATATTAACCAAGTAGCCTTGCGACAGGTCACTTTTCTTATCTTACATTCTCATTTTGATATATTTGAAATAACCAGGCTGAAATCCCCGGAAAAAACGAATTTTTTACTGTTTATGCAGGCATCTTCTTCCTTTTCACCATCTTCATACACTGCGCCAAAAAACTCCCCACACACCATACCGCCTATTTTCTGGTCTAATTGCGTTATTTTCACCCATAAATCATGGCATACATCATTTTTAACGCATTCACCTTTTACTCGTTTGCGCACAGTTTCCACAATTGTTGCAGTAAAATCCGTGCCGCTTTTAAATACCTGAACATCTGTTTTGGAGCCTTGTGAATTGTAATCCTTGTGACAAGTTAAAAGATTCTCCCCCAATTTGGGGTGCGGAATAACGAGAAATATTCCTATTGGAGATGTTTCCGTGAGAAATGCACCCGAACAGCCAATTGTCATTTCGCCTTTGTTAATAAAACATGTGGCAACATTTGTATGGCTGGCAACTTCGTCTGATCCTTTTTCTTTTAATAATTTGACAAATTCAGAATTGACTAACTCAAGTGATTTAACAGTTTCACCCCGCACCGTATAATTTACTTCCCCATTTTCGATAATTTCTATCCGTCTCGATAATTTCAGTGAAGCTTTATTTATTAAAGGTGCATATTCATATTCCCTGTTTTCTTCCAAATCAACGGAAATCCTGACCTTGCGGGTAAGCCATCCACTTGAAATATTCATTGGGGCTGTATAGTTTGCTCTTGTTAATTCTTCGTTGACTACTTTTAATGTTCCAAGCAGGGTTTTATCCGGATTATCCCCATCCAGATTCCATTTCGTTACTTTATAAAATCCAGGTTGATCCTCAATAATTGCATTATTTTTCACATCATTCTCATACTCACTTCGCAAAGTTTTTATTTCATATAATTTTTTGATAGTAGAAGCAATTCTCATCTTACCTTCTTTTGTGTCCTTCTTGGAAGGACTCACATACCATTGCGATATGCGAAAAAGAACGGTCTGGCCTTTTACTATTTTGGGGACATCCGGTACTAAATTTAATCGGTTGATAGAGGCAAAACCCCATTTGGAAAAGTGGTTAATATTAGAACTGATTGTCTTGTTATATATATCCAGGGAAGTGTTCATATCCACTTCGTATATGCTATCCGAGATTTGGGTAAGTACGCGCAAGGCTTCCGCACTGGCACCGTTAATTTCATTCTCAGTAAATTTTAAGGTTAATTTGGCAGGTTTGGTAAATGTCAACCCATCCGGCAACAGGTTGAAAGAATTCCCACAACCATTTGGCGCTTCGTTCTTGGCTTCAACAATGCTGATCTCGGTATTTTTTATCAGGGCGCCTGCCGGAAAATCAAGGGAGATTTTACCATTTTCCGATTTGATGACACCTCCAGCCAATCCAATAATTTTGGTAGTAGTTGTACCAATGGATGCCGCCCGCAACCCGGCTTCTTTTTCTTCATCCATGATGGTGTCAGTATTCACTGTGTTTTTAGGCTGCTTTTTATATGCTTCCATAGTAGCTTTATCTACTTTCACATCTTTTGGCAGATTAACATTGCCAGCCTTCAGGTACTCTTTGGCCTCGGGAGGTAACTGATCGATCATTTTTTGGGCATCCTTTAATGCCTTGTCCATATCCTGCTGTGTTGGCGCCGGCTTGTTCTTTGTATTTCCCTGGGCACAAGCAATTAATACTGAAAAAACAAGAAAGCAAGAGATAAGTATTTTTGTCATGATCGGTGTATATAATTTCTGTTCAAGACTTTGTTAATCTGCATTGGGCAAATGACTGCATTACGAGAAAATGAAGCTTAATAGGATGATCAGATTTTTCATGGTCTCTATTTATGGCGATTATTTTATTCTACCCCACTTCAGAAGCTTTAATTTCCGGTGTTTTTGTTTTGATTTTGTTGCAGACTTTTGTGCCAGCATTTGAGTAGTTTTAGGTTTATTAGCTGGTTCCGTTTTACCTGATGACATTAAAGTCTCCCTTAACAGTTATTTTATTTGGGTCCACAAACAACAGACAAAGCAAATTTGCCGGATACTTTGTGTTCTATTGAGTTTATGCAAGGCTTTTCTGTCTTATCATGGCTGTCTTCGTATAAAGTGCAACTAAAGTTACCGGCAACCAACCCGCCTGTTACCAGATTTAGTGATGTAATATTTACATTCAGATAATTACATCGCTCATTGGAAACCTGGCAGGAAGTGCCATTGGGTCTTCTTATGTATGAATTTAAACCGGCTGACCAACCTTGTGCTAGCAAACCAATACCATCTGTTTTACAATCAATATAATTTGCTCCAAGTTTAGGGTTCTTTATCCTGATGGTAAGTGCATTCGGAAAGCCTGGTGAAATTAATAAGATCAACCCTTTTTCGGTATCCGGGCCATCATTATAATGAGCTTCTGCCACTGCTATCTGAGCCGGATCTTTCCCTTTCGCTGCATCTATATATTTTTTGTCTAACAACTGATGACTCTCCCATTGCTTACCATCAATTGTTGCCTTAAACTCTCCTTCATTAAGAAGCATCACCTGCGACTTAAGCGTAAATTTCTCTTTTGTTTCTTTATATATTAATCCGCAGGTTATTTCTACCAACCGGATATCGTTTAACGGAACCACTATCGGGGCTTTGTAAATACCAAAATGATTAGATCCCTCCAATTGCCCTAATTGATTAGATACCGGTGCAGGGAGTCCGTTCATTTTCCATCCTGATATTATAAAATCAGGAGTTACAGGACTATTATTCCCCATTTCTTTATCATCTTTCCTTACCAGGATGTTCAATTCCGCCTCATGGTTTTTCCGTACTTCTTCTGAATCTCTTTCTCGTCGATGACGTTCAATGGTCGCGGGTGCAATTTCGTCGGGATTAATTTTACTGTAATCCGGTTTAGCCGGGTTTAGCTTGTCAGCAGCTTTCATTTGTTGATCCAGGTAGTCCCCATGTTCTTGACTTGTAAGTAGTTGATCATCGATCAAAGTCCCCCTATAGCTTTCTTCTCTTTGTCTATATCCAATGAATGTTAGCGTACTAACTTCAAAAAATTCTGTTTCGCCCCGCTTTAATTCAATAGAGGATGGAATCATTACCAATTTCTCGAAAGCATCCCTGGCTTGTTTCGATTTGCCTGTTACATTATCAATTTGCGAATTTGATTTGTTTTTAAGCCCAAGATTGGAACCCTTCAGTGCATTATTTACCCTGGCTTTCTCCTCGGGAGGCAACTGATCGATCATTTTTTGGGCATCCTTCATTGCTTTGTCCATATCCTGCTGCGTGGGCGTTGGTTTGCTCTTTGTATTCCCCTGAGCAACAGCAAAGAATGTTAAAAAAACCAGAAAAATGGTGCAATAAAAACAGGCTGCCTTTTTCATTATGTCGATTTTATTTTCATAAAAACTATCACTACTAACCGACTAAATTATAAAGAATAAGGGCTACCGCCCTAAGGTTTC
>JBAXXB010000224.1:0-7856 GCA_037128115.1 Bacteroidota bacterium | reverse complement strand
ATGTGCAAGGAGGGTATTAACGATAGCAATTCATCCTTTATCAAGTCACGTTTTTCCCTAAGCCGGGCTGTATTCTTTCCGAGGTCGCGCAGAGCAATTTCAGCCGCTTTTCCAAATCCAACTATTTCGAGCAGGTTTTCGGTTCCTGCACGCTGGTTATGTTCCTGGCCGGCCCCGTGTATTAAGTTGTCGAGCACGACTCCCTTGCGGATAAACAAGGCGCCTATGCCTTTGGGTGCGTATAATTTATGACCGGCAAGGGTGAGTAAATCCACTCCCATACGATTAACATCAAGGGGGATTTTCCCGGCCGACTGGGCTGCATCGGTATGGAAAAGAATACCATGCTTTCGGGTAATGGCTGATAATTCAGCAATAGGCTGTATGGTTCCGACTTCGTTGTTTGCGTGCATCACCGAAACCAGGATAGTTCCAGCCGTGATCAGGCCTTCCAGTAGCCCAACCTCAACAAGCCCTATGCTGTCTACAGGCAGGTATGATACCCTGAATCCCTGTTTCTGAAGCCAGGTGCAGACTTCCAGTATAGCCGGGTGTTCAACAGTGGAAACGATAATATGGTTACCCTTGCTTTTCAAAGCAAATGCTGCACCTTTCAGGGCATGGTTATCCGACTCGGATCCCCCGCTGGTAAAAATAATTTCTTCAGGTTCGGCACCTATTAAGGCAGCTACCTGCGAACGCGCCAGTTCAACAGCCTTGCGGGCATCAATTCCATAGCGGTAGCGACTCGATGGATTCCCGAAATATGCATTCATAAATGGGCGCATGGCTTCTTCTACCTCCGGATCAATAGGAGTAGTTGCATTATAGTCGAGGTAAATAAGTTCTTCCATTTTTCAAATTTGGGATTCGACAGATTTTGGGTTAAAAGCTACTTTTAATCTTTCAGGAACCACTAAGGTACTGAGAACACTGTGACACTAAGAAATAGGTACGCACATAATGTTTGTTTCCAAATCACCGGGCATTTAATTGGCCGAAAAAAAAATACGTTCTCCTAAAAGGCCATTCTTTAACCAATCTCAGCCCGGGCAAATTGTATGATAATTCCGGCATGCTCAGCAGTATTCTCAGATAATAATGACACTTTGACAATTTTACGTATCGGTCTTCGCATCAGTGAATTATCGTACAATTTATCATAATACGCCAGGGTAATATCTGCAACTTTATCAAAATCACCATCCTGCAAAGCCAGTAGTGCTTCGCGCGACTGAAATGAGCCCATAAATTTACCCAGGTGTTCGAGAATGGCCCGGAGTAAAGGCTTTTCGAAACATGCATATTCATCGACCAGCCTCTTTATGCGATCGGCTTTGGGAACTTCAATAAAGAAGAGGCAACCGTTCAACATGGCCGAGTGAAAAGTCCCGGGCAAATATACACTCCCTATACTCATGCTTTCGTGTTCAAGCCAGAGTGGTTTCATCGGGTCATGGTCGGCCCATTGCACATACAGGTCATTTTCAAATTGTTCCGTAGTGGGCTGTATACCCTGGCCAAGATGCCCGAAATTAGAGCCCTTATGACAGGCCAGCGCCTCAAGATCAATAACCTGTTGGCCAAGCCTTGCTATTTCCCGGAGAATCCCGGTTTTCCCCGAGCCGGTATGACCTCCCACCAGGAAGATTTGCCTTTTAGCAGAAAACTGTTGCCTGATAAATCCCCTGTAGGCCTTATAACCGCCTTCGAGCACATAAACACGGTATCCAGCTTCTGCAAAAAAAGCAGCAATTTTAGCACTGCGCATTCCTCCACGCCAACAGTGAAGTAAAATGCTTTTTTCAATCGCAATATTCCGGATAGCATCGAGGTAGTAATCAGTCTTAAGCCCTGCTATGGATTTCCCTAATTCTATAGCGGGCTCCTTGCCTATTTTTACATAGGTTGTGCCAACGCGGGCCCGCTCATCGTTGTCGAATAAGGGAATGCTGTGTGCACCCGGAATATGCCCCTGCAGGTATTCACCCGGGGAACGTACGTCAATGACCGGAAGTTTGTTCGCCAACTCAAGAAAACGTTCGGGTATTAGGGTTTCGGGTGCCAAGGGGAATGTGGAGTGTTATATGGTGAATGTACTTTTATTGAGGAGGATGGTTTAAAACTTTTGCCAGTGCATTGCCATATTCCTGTTAACTCGATTTAATGTTTATAATGAACAATTCAGGTCTCTTATTTTCAATAATCTGCTGTTTAATCGTTTGCACTGCTCATTACAACTCTGTAACCATAACGGTTTCATTCAGGTAAACGAGCAATTTTCTGATACCCGGGTAACCCATCTGATGCAGTATATCGCCATAATTGTTCAACTGGCTTTCATGAACAGGCTTTGGCAATCCGGTTTTAAATTCCATGATGACCGTTTCATCATCATATAATACAACCCTATCAGGGCGAAACACCTCGCCGCCAGGAGTCAGAATTCCGGATTCGGGTTTAATTCGCACATTCTCTGCAAAATGCGCTTTAAGCAGTTCATGGTCCACGGTTGCAAAAACTCTTTCCAGGAGCAATGCCGCTTCATCCGCAGAAAGCAAACTGGCAGCGGCCTGGGCAGCAGCGACAGCAGGAATATCAAGCCTTGACTTAATAGCGGCAAGCGTATCGTGAACGAGTGTACCCCATGCCTGCTTGTTTACTACCTGATCCGAACTCCAATATACCGGGGCACGCCTGGCTATTCTGATCCTGCCCTGCCAGGGCGTTGAAATCATTTCGGAAAGCAGGTTATATTCTGCCACAGGTGGATTGGCTTTTTCAACATGTTCATCCACTCCCCTTGTAAAAATGCTACCGGACTGCGACCATTCTTCAACCGAACTCTCAATGTACATATTCAGGAAATTGGGCAAATTGCTAGAATCGCCTTTCCCTGGTTCACGGCTTATTACATACAAGCGTTCGGCAGGCCGCGTAAAAGCCACATAGATCAGGTTGATCATATCGAGAAGCGAGCTGTTTCTTTCCTTTTCATACCGGGGTGAATACGCGGTTTCTTCCATTCCTTTGCCAGTTTGCAGCAATGCAACCGGCAGCCCCGGGACTATATCATCTTCCAGGTCGACCCAAAGCTGGTCAAAAGTAGTCTTATGCTTTTCGGTAGCCATAGGCCATATTACTACAGGAAATTCCAGGCCTTTAGCCTTGTGGATTGTCATGATCCGTATGGCATCAATTCCTTCGGGAACCACGACCGAAAGTTTCCCTTTCTTCTCTTCCCAGGCTTCGAGAAGATCTGACAGGTGAGTACCCTGGCGTATTGAGACCTTATTCACAAAATCGAGAAAAAACTGGAGGTAAATGTCATATTTCCCTTCATTCAATCCGAAAATACGTATTATTTCTTCACACACATCGTATAACGGCAACCCTCGTAAAGACTTGACATTAAATCGAATATCAGCTTCTGAAAGAACTTTTTCGAGTGGGAATCTTAGCGCTTTTGGAACCGGGAAATGCCCTATCAATGAAGTATTCAATTTGCCTTTACGGACTAGTTCCTGTATGATTCCGGCTATCGCTACCAGGTTATCCGGGTTGCTGATATGCTGCAGAACAGTTACGACAAAATTAACCGATGGCGAAGCCACGAGCAATAAAGCTTCGGCTGATACCACGCTGATGCCGTTTGCCATTAAGTTACGGGCAATAATACTTCCCTCGCGGTTCGAACGGGTGAGGATGGCAATATCAGCATTTGTATAGCCTTTACCATTCAGTTCGCTTACCAGGTCACGAACCCTGTTGATGTTAATCTCCTCAAATTCAGCCTTCGAACGGCAAGGAACGAATTCGACTGAAACCAGGCCTCCCTTCTTTTCGGAGGCAACCTCCTGTGCATGATCCAAATAAATGGGCTGAAACCCGGGGCTTAACTGTTTGGCAAGAAACCCGAAAAAGTCGTTGTTGAAATGAATGATTTCCGGCAAGGACCGGAAGTTGCTCTTCAGCACTTCAGGATTATAATTTGAGACAAGGGCTTGTTCGGCATCGGCGAAAATGTCCTTCTCATAATTTCCCGGTAAGGCCGGCAGCATCATAAACTGTTCTACCTGACCGTTTCGGAAGCGATAAATGGCCTGTTTCCCGTCGCCAACCACCAGGTTATAGCGTCCATAGGCCAGGGAATCGCCAATCAGAGGCAGGAGGTTTTTCCATTGTAGCTCCGAAGTATCCTGGAACTCATCGATGAGGTAATTGTAGTACTTTTCACCTATTCGTTCATAAATAAAAGGAACAGGTTCTCTGAGGATGATATTGGTAATGCGCTTGTTGAATTCCGAAATATGAAGTATTTTTTTTTCGCGGCGTATGGCATCGATTTCCAGGTCCATGGCATTCAGCACACCCATCTGGAAAATATTTTTTTCAATCATTCCCAGTAAAGCGTATCGGGATGCACCCTTTTCCATCATACTCTCAATATGCTTATAGATATCCGAAAGCTGGTCCTTTATGGAGTTAATCGCCGATACCTGGAATGTGTCAGCTTTGGCAGCAAGCCACTTATTTTCAGAAACAGTAGTAAGAACAAAGGAGTTTGGAGCCTCGATAATACCTACTGCCAGTTTAAAAAAATACCCGCCAATCCCGCTGCTTCCCCTGTAAAACGAAGTATTATCTATCTGGTTAACCAGTATAAGCTTTTTGGCAGAAACAGCCAGGAGTATGATGCTATCCTCGAAACTCTTCCTTGCCTGCCTGATCTCCAGGGCTATTTCGTTTAGCCTGGATGGTGGAATTTCGCTTAACTTCCTTATAAAATACTGGCTTCCTTCGGAGAACAGGAAACCAGCAGTTTTTTTTATATCGGTTTCTATTTGCCAGCTCTTCTCATCTTCGGCTTTGGCTTCTGTGAAATCAACCAGTATATTTGTCAGGTCCTTGTCGATACCGGCTTTACTGATCAATTGCCCTACAGCTTCGTCAAGCATGATGTCGCGGTCCATTTCTATCTCAAAATCGACCGGCAAATGCAGATCGTGAGCAAAAGTCCGAATGATCCGTGACACAAAACTATCGATTGTACGAACCGAGAAATCGTCGTACTCGTGTAGTATACGGGTAAGAACGGCCCCGGCTCTTTTTGATATTTCGGCTGGCGCGTATGAAGTTGCTTTTACCAGGTCGGGCATCATGAAGCGTATCACGGCTCCGTCAGCATGGGCAACCGGATCAGCAAGTTGTTCCAGGCCCTTGATAATCCGTAGTTTCATTTCGTTGGCCGCCTTATTGGTAAAGGTGATTGCCAGGATATGCCTGAAATAGGCGGGAGACTGCAGTGCCAGAGCAATATATTCGCGGACCAGGGTATAAGTTTTACCTGAGCCGGCTGATGATTTAAATACTGAAAATTTCCGATCTGTGTTCACCCCGCTAAGGTAATCATTTTCCAGGGAGGCCTGGTTTGAAAAACAGGTCTCACCTGGCAAAAATTTAAATTTAAAGTGCCTTGCAAGAAAGTTTCCTGGCTTTCAAATGATAATTCTGCAACTTGGGCAAATAGTGCATGTAATTATAGCTATTAGAGAGAAAGCATCTCTCAACTTAAACAGGAGGTTACTTTTTCTGCTGCGGCTTAGGGTTCGGCACTTCAGCCTTGTTTTTACGTTTAAACAGCTCCCCGAAATTATTGAATTCTTTCCTGAAAAGTATACCAACACCTTGTGTGTAAGGCGAATATCCTGAATTCAATTCCAGGGTACTGTTTGTCCGGTTAAATGCTTTAACCCTGAACCTGCCATCCTCAGTAATCTTTACTTCAACCAGCACATCGCCTATAATCTGAGTGGTCTGGTTCGCATTGTTGGTCGACTGGCCCACAGCCCCATCAATAGTTACCCGGTTATCAAATAATTGTGTCGACAATGCCAGTTCCAGTTCCTGCGGAGATATCTGGTCCCCAGGCCGGTAGTTCACCCCAATATCAAAATCTTTCGAAATCGTAGAGAGCATACGGCTGAGTTGTGCACTTAAAATATCATAGGATGAAAGTCCTAAGGTTGCACCGGTAGTCGTCAGCCCTGATGAAGAGCTGAAGGTATTCAGAACAAGCAGGGAGATCATTTGCTGGTTCATTTCAAGGGTATTGGTGGTATCTATCAAACTGAAGATAGTACGTTTCACTTCTTCACTCGCATCCGGAAGGGCAATGCTGAATTTGATATCAGGGTTATATAGGTTGCCCGAGAGAGAAACTATACAATTTACATTCATACGTGTGCTTTTAGGCACATTAGGAATGTCCGGCAGGCTGGCAAGCGAGGTTTTTACTTTATAAACAGCCTGAAGTTTAATATCTGCTTCGTAAGGGCTTCCGTTAAAGGTGATCAAACCCCCTTTCTGAATCTGAAAATTCTTCTTCAGAATATTCTGGAAATTAAACATGAAAATCCCGTTGTCCATAACATACTGGCCATACATAGAATACTCACCACGGGTATCTATCCCCATGTTTAGCAGGCCGTCGCCCTGCACGTCAATAGTACCCATCTGGTCAGGAAGAATAATACCTAAACTGGCGTTGCGTGTAACATCCAGGCCAAGTTGAAGGGAAAGTACTGATTCCGTATAAGGAACAACCTTTTTGTTGATTGTCGTATCCCCATGTTTCCGATACTGTATAAAACTATTTTCAGAAATGCTGCGGGCATAACTTATCGGGATATAAACAGCAGTTCCTTTTTCGGACCTGACATTGGCTTTCAGCACCAGATCGTCGACTGGGCCTTTCAGAGTCATGGTCCCGGTTGCTTTTGCCCTCCCATAATAAGCTTCTTCCGGATTGTAACGGGTATTGAGTGCCGATAGCTTATCAGCCTTTAAATTAAGGTCTATTGCCCAATCTGCGAATGCTTTATGGCTTATCACACCGGAAATAGTCCCTTTACCAAACGTACTATCGGTGAGTTGAATATCCTGAAACCACATTTTATCTTTGTCAAAATTAAAATCTCCAGTCAGGGAATAGGAAGTCCTGAGGTAATTGATCAGCATTTCGGTTCGCATCAGGTTAACTTTTCCCTTGAGTACCGGATCCGAAAAATCACCTGTAAATGTCATTGATCCCGAAGCATACCCTCGCATCCTCGAAAATATGCTGGAAAGGAAGGGCTCGAAAGTATGGACCTTCAGATTATCCACATCCACTTTCATATCGAAATTCTCGTGTTCTCTTTCAGGATAAATGTTGCCTACTACTTTTAAAGGGTAATGTGTTCCTGCATTCCCGACATAGACCACCTTCAGGTCCACTGCAATCAGCTTATTCTTACTATCCCAGAAACTACTGATGGCTGCATCACCGAGGCTTTCGTGATTAAACCCGAATTTAGTAATATTAAGATTTGCAGAAATACGAGGTACATCGAAAAGTTCCGAAACCTTGACACGACCATCAATAAAGCCATCAAAATCGATCCCAAGCTCTGCAGTTAAAACATCGGTCTGAGAAATATTGAATCCTTTCACATCCAGCACCAGTTCACTCAGCGGATCGGACGAAGCTATACCATCAAGTCTTATATGCCTGTCGCCATTGGTAAAGCCCAAATTCCTGATTTCGACGTATGAGCTGTCAATAATCGCCAGGTTGCCAGGTAATGAATTCCAAACCGTATCGTTGATCATAATCGCTGCTTTGTCAATCCTGACCGAAAGACGCGGGCTCTGTTTGAAGGAAACGGCGCCGGATATGTCGCCCTTAAAATGATCCGGAACACTCTACCGAGTGTGTTTGAAAACTACGCGCTGGAGCGCACGGCGGAAAAGTCCGCCCTGATCCAGAGCGGCATCGTCGAATTGAATCCGCATTTCGACGCTTTGGCAGCCGG
>JBAXXB010000223.1:0-7937 GCA_037128115.1 Bacteroidota bacterium | reverse complement strand
ATATGAAGGATGTAGGTCAGTCACCAGTAAGGTGGGTTGTATACGGAACAGTTTGATAAACCTGGCGAGTGTATTCTCGTAAAACAAGGTCGTTTCAATTCCTTGCAGGTCACCGATATGTTGACTCAATATAGCTTTATGGCCCTTGCCAACACAAAAACAGTTGGTCAGTTCGGCCCCGAATGCTACAATTCCCTCTGCATTTAATGCCGTCCTCACCGGGGAAGGCGCATAACCCCGAGAACGGCGGAAAATGCGTTCGTGATTCCCGATTAGCCGTACAACTGAATCATCGGTTCGATTGTAAATGTCCCTGTTGTGGAGGACCATGGCATCAACAAGATGTGAAAACTGTTCCAGGGCAGGCTTGTTTTCCACCAGTATGGGTTCGCTGCTGAAATTACAGCTGGTAAGTACTATGGCGCAGGTCTTTAAGCGCCTGAACAATTGGTGGTGAAAAGGCATGTACGGTAGCATGGCACCCAGCAGGTTCAGGCCGGCATTTAAACTCCCCGCCAGAGCGGGTAAACCGGATGTATTATTCTTATTGAGTAGTACTATTGGTCTTCGCCACGAAAGAAGAGCATTTTCTTCGTTTGCATCCACTCTGGTATAAAGTTTCAGGTTCTCTATCCCATTGAACATCACGGCGAAAGGTTTGCCTTCCCTGTTTTTAATTTCACGAAGCCTCTTTACGGCTGTTTCGTTAAAAGCATCGCATGCCAGGTGCATGCCCCCCAGCCCCCTCAGGAGCAGGATTCCCCCATTTTCGATGCAGTCCGACGCAGTCTCAAGTATGGTGTCAATGTTTTTGCTGGTCAGTTTATTATTAATGAATAACTCGTATCCCGGGCCGCATTGGCCACATGCTGTCGGTTGAGCATGGAACCTGCGGTCGGTTATGGTTTTATATTCATCGAGGCAATCAGGGCACATGACAAAGGAATGCATAGTCGTTTTAGCACGATCGTACGGCAGATCCTGGATGATAGTAAAGCGCGGACCGCAATTAGTACAATTCACAAACGCATAATCCAGGCGGGATCCGGGCTTATCAATATCTTCCAGGCATGCATCACAAACGGCGATATCCGGGCTGATTTCGGTAACTTCGTCAGAGACGTTATCACTGCCCAGTATACTGAATGCCGGGAAGTTTTCAGTGTCCATTTCCGAAGTTGAAATTTCATCTATCAGGGCAGCAGGAGGGGCTTCTTCCTTAAGCGAAACCAGGAAAAGACGTAAATTCTGTTCGGTGCCGGTGAGCTGAATCCTTACATTTTCATTGGTATTCTGCACCCATCCGGTCAATTCGAACCGGGTCGCCATCCTGAAAACAAAAGGCCGGAAACCGACCCCTTGCACCAATCCGGTTACAATAACAAACAGCGATTTTAGGTTCACCATCTCAGCGTGATTCATTATCGTAAAAGTATACATATTTATACATATATTTGCGTATAAAATGACTTTCATGCTAACATTTCTGACCGGATTTGTTGCCAGTGTGGCGCATGTGGTAACCGGGCCCGATCATCTTGCCGCCATTACCCCGCTGGCCATTGAGAGCCGGAAGAAATCCTGGATGGTTGGTTTTTCATGGGGATTGGGGCATACTTTGGGAATGTTACTGATAGGATTGTTGTTTGTGATGTTCAAAGAATTTCTCCCGATCAACGCCATCTCGAAGCACAGTGATACCCTGATCGGCTTTTTGCTCATAATAATAGGTTGCTGGGCCATTATGCGGATTTACCTTCAGCATAAACACAGTAGCAGGCCTCATGCTCATTTTCATACAACACCCTATTTATACGCACATATACATAAACACACCCATTCCCAGCCCTTTCGTCCTGCCGCTAACCGCACTCTCAGCCATAACTATAACAATCTGCATGTGTATAACATAGGGCCAGGGGAAGATCATCAACACCCTCATGATCACGGGCATGGCCACGATCATGCTCAAACCGGCTCAGCAAGGAAAAATGTTGTTACTGCCTTCTCAATAGGAATTATACACGGGTTTGCAGGCTTCAGCCACCTGTTTGCATTACTGCCCTCACTGGCATTGCCATCCGTTCTAGCTTCAGTTGTTTACATAACAGCCTTCGCAGCCGGAACCATTTTCAGTATGATTGTTTTTGCCTTTTTACTTGGATTGGTTGCATTCAGGTCGGTGGTAAAAGATAAGCAGGTATTCCTGAAATGGTTTACACTCAGCGGTGCTTTCCTGGCTATAGCAATTGGAGTGATCTGGATTTTTCACCCCATTTGAAATTCATGGAAACTGAGATAGCTTTTTATAAGATTGATTTTGAAAGAATCTTTAGTATGACCAATAGGATGGGCCACATTCAATAAAATAAACCGGTATTTCAGGAATGAATTTTTGCAGCCATTGGGCGCAGAATTTCATACTGTTGTATGTCGTGAATATAGCCGTGAAAACGCCATACCAAGAGTTTGAGTACAGTGATTATTTGTTGCTTTTCGAGAAATAACGGGTCGTTCAGCAGGAATTTGGTTTCGTTGGTATGATTATATTAGAATTTGTTCTCTCGCCAGGATGCATTTCCCTACCCAATGCCCCATCGAAAAACCAGCCTGTAACAGGAACCCGCCCGTAGGTGCATCCCAGTCGAGCATTTCGCCTATGGCAAAATAGTTGGGTTGTGTCTTGAAAGAGAAATCAGCATTCAGCTCGTTCAAATCCATTCCGCCGACTGTTGAAATAGCTTCTTCGACCGGCCTGAGTGATTGCACCTTCAGTACAATCTGTTTCAGGCTTCTGGCAAAAAGTTCGGGTGAAAGGAAGGTTTCTCTTGGTGTAAATGACTTTATTAGAGACAGTTGTGTGCTGTTTAGCTTGAATATTTCAGCATAGTTCTTCGTTTTATACGAAGTCTTTCCTGCGACCTTATGCACCAACTGTTCTTCGGTATTGAAATGCTTCAGGTCAAGCCGGATTTCAGTATTGTTACCTGCGGAAAGAGCTTCCCTGATTTCAGGAACCAGGGGATAAATCACATTGCCTTCAAGGCCATATTCCGTAATTAGAGCTTCTCCTTTTTCGGTAACACCATTGGCTGTAATGGCAATGTTTTTCAGGGGTTTACCGGCATGGTTTACTTTAATGTGTTCAGGCCATTCAATGTTTATACCACAGTTCGACGACTGGAATGGTTTAGTGTTAAAATTATTTGCTTCAAAAAGGGAGCGCCAGTCACCATTTGAACCGGTAACCTTCCACGAAGCACCTCCGAGCGCAAAAATGAAATAGTCAGCTGCAACGACCACATTTTTCCTGCCAGCTTTAAATACCAGGTTCTTTTCCGTATCAAAACCGGTTAATGCATGTTTCAGGTGAAATTCCACACCCTGGAGCAGTAGTTTTTTCTTCAGCTTTCCCAGAACATCGGCCGGTGTGATTCCTTTTTCGGGAAATATTCTGCCACTTGTTCCTTCGAAGGTGGGAATTCCCATTTGAAGGAGCCAATCGCGGACGGCTGCTGTACCGAAATCCAGCAGGGCATCACGCAGGAAATAAGCAGGCGTGTATTTGCTGAACAGTACTTCGCCTTGCAGGCTGTTGGTGATATTGAAACCTCCTTTACCGGCAACGAGGAATTTTTGGCCTACACCTTTTTCCTTGTCGTAAATATGTACATCGTGAAAAGGGCTCAGAACATCGGCCGCCATCATTCCTGCCGGTCCACCCCCGATTATTGCGATTTGCTTTCTGCTCATTTAATAGCTTTAAAGAAGTGCGTGATTATGTAAATTAATCAACAGAAAATCAGTGCATTAGAATTCACTTTTGTCGATATTTAGAAATTATTGCAGACTGAAGGTAGGAGAAGGTAAGTTCCCCGAAAAAGTTTGTATATGGATGATGGATTTATTTGCTCGTATCGTGGGTAAGATTCCTGTTGGCAAAATGTTTCGAATCACCCCATTCGCCGAAACCAATTTCGTCGCCAGCCATATGGATACGGGCTTCCAGGCAGTTACGGCATTCGCTGGCATCCTCATCCAGGCATGGTTTGTCTTCGTACAGCAGGTAGTCCTCGCGGTATTTGACCGGTGTGAGGTTTGGCATGATAATATTCGCACCTACCTTGAGTGCTTTTTCACGGCCTTGTTTATCAATGGCCTGCATGGCAGTGGTGGCTGCAATATTGATGTCCTTCATCATGATCCGCAATAGCGCGACCATTTTGAGCGAAACATCAAAACGCTCCTTCCTGGGCCAGAGTTGATCCTTGTACTCATAAAGAGGTGTGTCTTCATGCTCAATATAGGGACCCATTCCCACCATATCGATATCCAGTTTCCTGAAAAAAAGCAGGTCTGTAGCCAGGTGCTCCATAGTCTGGAACGGGAGTCCTATCATGACGCCCGATCCGACATTGTAGCCTATTTCACGCAACAACCTCAAAGCATCCATGCGGGTGTCGAAATTGTGCTTTTTATCGCGGGGATGTATGCGGTAATACAGGTCACGGTCGGAGGTCTCGATGCGTATCAGGTAGCGGTGTGCCCCGGAGGCAAACCATTCGCGGTAAGTGCTTTCCTTTTGCTCACCCATGGATAAGGTGATACCCAGTTTGCCATCCGAAAGGTCTTTTATCTTGAGTAACAGTTCCGAGACAATATGCACGAATTTTTCATCAAAGCGTTCGCCCGACTGCAGCACCATGGAACCATACCCGTTTTCGAGGGCGAAGCGGGCAGCGTCGAGCACTTCTTCTTCAGAAACCATGTAGCGTTCCGGCTTCATGTTGCCTGCACGTATGCCGCAATAAAAACAGTTCTTGGAACAAATATTTGAAAGTTCGACCAAGCCCCTGAAATAGACCTTGTTGCCCACAAATTCCTTTTTGATGGCTGCCGCATGAGTGAAGATTTTGGTTTTGTCAGCTCCTTGTGCTTTGAGTAAAGTTACCAGGTTGGCATGCGAGAAATCTTCTTTATCTAAAATGGATTGTATGGTATCGGACATAATATGCTACTTGACAATTATCATGCAAAAATACTGCGAATTCCCTTGCCTCCTGTAGAAAAGAATGCCTGTATTCAGGGAAAATGCCTGAGAACGATTTTAGAAAGCTGGAACGCGTTGAGAGCATGGAGTGGGTATAAATAGGAGCGGAGAAGTGCAAGAACAAGCGGTAAGACTCCATTAAGGAAATACTCCAAATTGAATCGATGAGATATTAATAATGATACTTAATGAAAAGCCCCGGAGATTATGCCGGGGCTTTTCAAAACAATTTCTGCCTGAATACTTATTTGGCTGCTGTTTCTTCCTTTTTACTCATATGGGTGGCCAGGAATTTCTCCATAGCGCGATAGAAATCAAACTGGTTTTCTTCGTTGTAGAAACCATGACCTTCGTTTGCTTTCACCAGGTATTCTACTTCTATGCCACGCTTTTTCAAGGCGTCAACCATCTGGTCGCTTTCGGCTTTGTTTACACGTGGATCGTTTGCGCCCTGAGCAATAAATAAGGGTGTCTTAATTTTATCCACGTGAAAAACCGGTGAGGACTCACGCAGTAAAACGCTGTCCTTTACCGGGTCGCCAACCATTTCGTACATCATGTCCATCATAGGTTTCCAGTAGGGAGGGATGGTTTTCATAAAGGTGAACAGGTTGGAAACGCCCACATAATCGACGGCCGCAGCATAAAGATCGGGTGTAAAGGTAATGCCCGCCAGGGTAGCATATCCACCGTAACTGGCACCATAAATGGCGATACGGCTTTTATCGGCTATTCCTTTGTCTATCAGCCAGTTTACGCCATCTGTTATATCATTCTGCATGGTTTTCCCCCATTGCTTGAACGAGGATTCCCAGAACTTCCGACCGTAACCAGTCGACCCCCTGAAATTGACCTGGAAAACAGCATAGCCGCGGTTAGCCAGGAACTGTACTTCAGGGTTAAAGCCCCATTGATCGCGGTACCAGGGCCCTCCGTGCGGGTTAACAACCACAGGCAGGTTTTTGGCATCCTCCATGGTGAATCCCTTGGGCAAGGTCAGGTACCCGTTGATGGTAAGCCCGTCGCGGCTTTTAAAGTCAATTGGTACCTGGCTGGCCATTTCCTTTTCATCGAGCCCGGGGTTCACATCCGCAATCTTATCGAGTTTCTCGGTTTTGATATCATACAGGTAGTATGATCCCATGGTTTTGTCACTGAAAGTGGAGACAATGTACTTGTCTTCGGCTTTATTATTCGACATGAAAGAGAACTCAATATCCCCGAATTCCTTTTTCATTTTTGAAGCCATGCCTTCAAACACTTTATCAAAGAAATAGCGTTCGCGTTTCCAGGAAGTGTACCTCGCTGCGGTCAGCACTTTGCGCGCCCTGGAATAAAAAAGTGCATCTACATCATAGTCTTTATTCTCGTATAGCACTTTAACTTCTTTGCCAGTGCGAGGGTCAAATTCTACTATGGCCGATTTGTCGCGCCCCAGGTTCGAAGAAGCATAAATGTTTTGATTGTCGAATGTAAAAAAGTGTGGTGCGAGTTCATCTTTAAAACTGGTAGTAAGCACTGTTTTGAAAGGCTCGTTTTCGGTTTCCCTGTAAAGCAGGGATGTGTTCACGCCGTCCACAATAGCGGTGGCCATGCGGAGTTTCCCGTCATGGTCGGTAAACCAGGCCTGTATGTTCCCGGGATTTTCGGCCAGCATCTTCATTTCACCGGTATTGATATTTAGCCGGTAAGGGTCAAATACCTGGGGATTCCGTTTATTGAGGCCGATAATCACATACTCGTCTATATCCGGAAGATCATCAATAACCTCTGTACGGACTTTTGGAAAATCGGTCAGTGCGATCAGGTTTGACCCATCTAAGTTTACACCAAACAACTTAAAATTCTCGTCCCCTCCCGAATCCTTCAGGAAAAGGATACGGTTATTGTTTCCCCAGAAATAACCGGCTATGCTACGGGCTGTGTCACTGGTAAGCCTTTTGGCTGAATCCTTGCCTATTTCCTGGACAAAGACGTTAAGCCTGTGAAGGTAGGGTGCCATAAAAGCAAAGTGTTTTCCATCCGGTGATAGTTGGTAACCCGATTTTTCAGGGTTTTTGAAGAAATCCTCCATGGGGATCCGTTTTGCTGTCATAGTCGCATTTTTTTGTTTGCACCCGCTAATTGTAAGCAGGATCATCGTCAGCAAAAGTAAGGGTAATTGTGAAATCAGTTTTTTCATACTTAAGGTTTTAGATTAAGGATTAATAATATTCTGGTTGATGGAGGTTACCCCTGACCAAGAAAGGAAAACTGAATTGATTGGTTTCGAATGGTTTGTATTGCTTTTGGATTATTGTATTGAACAGGTGATTTTCGATGACAAAACTTTTGCTGTAAAAAGTAACCTGACAGAACCTAATTCAGGCCCGGTTTTGGGTAAGTAATCAGTGAAGAGCGGCAGGTGGAGCGAAAACAGGTATCCAAGCTAAATCCAAATATCCTTAATGCGCTATTGTATTTTGATTAATTCGACCAGGTTTAAATTTTACCTGGGGAAAGGAGTCTTTTTAAAGGAGACGAAGCATGTGGCATTTTCAGAAGCTAAAGTAGTGAAATATTGCTTAAGATCAATGCTTTAAAGTTAATTATTTATAAACAGGCTAAAATATTCTTTGTAAAGGCCAGCATAATCGCTGAAATCCATACGGAAACCGGGTGTGCCGAAAATCTAAATAACGCTTAGAATTCTACACTCCCAAAATCTTAAATACAATAATCAACAGCTTTGAGTTTCTCAGGGTTGGTGTCGATAAGCATAAAGCCCTGGATTTTAGTTTTTGATAAATTTCCCCTGCCGGATTATTCCTTTTTTTGTGCATTTAAGTATATAAGTGGATAAACCATTCCATTTGACCAGTGTCTGCCGATCCAAATTGACCACCTC
>JBAXXB010000222.1:0-7983 GCA_037128115.1 Bacteroidota bacterium | reverse complement strand
CGGAACGATTCCCAGTAAGGAGGAATACTCCTGAGAGTACGCAGCCAGTTGGCAACACCGAATAGGTCGACACCAACCTTAAATTCATCAGGATGGAAGGCCAATGCGCCCAACACCATGCAACCTCCATAGCTGCCCCCATAGATCCCGATGGCGGTGCTATCGATATATCTTTGCTCAGCCAGCCACTTCTTGCCCCAGATACAATCTTTTAAATCACCGTTGCTGTGGTCCTTATTGTCCATTTTGTAGAACGTTTTCCCATAACCACTGCTGCCGCGGTTGTTCACCGCAAGCACAGCATATCCATGATTTACAAGGTATTGTATAGCATTGCTGAATCCTACACGGCTCTGACCACCGGGTCCCCCGTGTACAAATACCAGAGCACCTACCTTATTCTTGCGGTTTGCCTGAAGGGGCTTGTAATAGATAGCCGGAATTTCTTTCCCGTCGAACGATTTGAACCTGACTACTTCGGCTTCAACCAGGTCGTTGCGGTCGACCTGCTTATTCAATGTGGAGGTTAGTTGTTTCAGCTTCTTGTTTTCGACGTTGTAGAGGTAGAGATCTGCCGGGCTGGTACTGCTGCCGACGGTAAGAAGCAGGTTTTTCTCGCTGGGTGAAATGATGACACCCATTATATCGCCATCCCTGATTTCGGGGAAACTAACCGGCTTGTTGCTTGCATGATCGAAAAGCAACACTTTATTTTTACCGTCTTCGTTTACAAAAATGGTATGGTATTTATCGTTTTCGCTCAGGCTCATCCCGGCTACATCCCATTTATCTTCGTACACTTTTTCGGTCTTGCCGCTATTAATGAAATACTTCACCAGGTAACTGAATTCGCTGCCATCGTTGGTGGTATAATACATGATGGTATCGTTGCGTTCAAACCCTGTGGGGTTCCAGGTAGCTTCTTTATCGTTGCTGAGACGCTTCATGGTTTTTGTTGTCCTGTCAAAAAGATAAAGCTCGTTTTTATCGGTGGTGATACTCTTTGTCAGCGCAATATAGCGTTCGCTCCGGCTCACTCCTGCCGGGTCAAAACCTTCGTTGTTTTGGTAGAGTAGGACTGGTGTCCAGCTTGCCGTATCCATTTTCCATACATCGAAAAACTGCGGATTACGCTGGTTGCTTGCAACATACATGGACTTTTTATCCAGACTCCATCCCGCAAAACTGCTCGTGCTCTTTGGCCAGGGAGTAAGGTCTTTGGCCGAAGTATCGCCCTGTTTCATCAGGTATAGGTGGTAGTTTTCGTTACCACCCTGGTCAGCGGAATAAATATATTTGCTGCTCCCAGGCAGGTAATCAACTGCAAAATAGGAATCCTTTTTCGACAGGGTCAGGGGTTTAAAAGTGGTGTCAGCAACGTTTAATTCGTACACGTTAAAAATCCCGGTCGAATTGTTATCCTCAAGGATTTTGGTTTCGTCGGCATTGAACCCTGCAGCACCCACCGAAAGGTTGTTGTAAAGCTGTTCAATGGTAAACTGTTTAGGCATCCGGGCCTTCTTACGGCCACAGGAGGCTAACGTTAAGATTGCCATAACGGCAATTAGGATGTGTTTTGGTTTGAACATGGTTGGTTTTTGGTTAGGTTAAACAAAAGAGAATTGATTATACTGATTTAGAATTAAACAGGACGCACATAGCTTGCATTTTGTTACAATACCAAACCCGGGAATGGCTGCACGGCTATGCCCCATGCTTACATTTAATAAATTACTTCTATCATTATGCATCAATAAAGTTACGGATAATTAATATTTACTGACATGAATGATGCAATATTCTTTAAGCCACCTGTTTCGCGTATCTGTTTAAAATGAACGCAGGTAGCTCCCATGGCTCATTTCCCATTCCATATAACCGAAACTATTATCTCATTTCGGCGGCCAAATAAGCGGAAAGGGGGATTATACCCGAGAAAACGGTAATGCCCGTTTGTTGTTATTCCCTTTTCTTCCAGGAGATGATGAAGTTTATCGGAATAGAATTTTAAACGTTTGTCCGAAGCAAAACCACCAAACCTCAAAACAGCTACATATTCATCGCTGGTTTTTTTAATAATGATTGCAGGATTATTGGGCTTAGGGAGATTTGATTCATTATAGTCCGAAGGCATCACGAAGCTCATGGACGAGAGGGAATCATTCACATCCATATGCACAGGGGCGGTCATAGGTATATGGATTTCGTTTTCGTTGCCTCCAAAAATATACCCGGCCAGCTTCCGGAAGCCTGGGTTCGCGAGTTCCTTATAGGTTGTTGCCTTCGAATGAACCGTCGCCATGATGGCGGCAGGGTAAAACCTGATCTCAAAATCCTTATCCTTCATGATAAGGGTATATTCTTGTTCTTTGGTTTTCCGGTCAGTCATGAGTGCAAACGATTGAAATACAACAAATAAAATAACAATAACTGTAATGGACAGGAGCGTGGCTTTCATTTTTTTAGCTTTTAAGAATAATAAACACTCTGCAACACTAAATGTTGATGGTTTCCTCAAAATACCTGATTCCGATTATGGCTTACTGCCAGCTTAATAAACTGTTAATCATTTAACTACCAATGAAAGCAATCACACTGCCAGCCAATACCTTTTCCTGTTTTGGCAAAGAATTGCCCTGACTTCCTTAGCTTTGCATAAAAATAGTAGTGATGAATAAAAAAGGCTTTCAATTTTTGATTGGCATTTTAATCCTGGCCGGACTTGTATCTCAAAAACAGGCCATTGCCGCCATACGACTTCCGGCCCTTATTGGCAACAATATGGTATTGCAGCAGCAGGCGGAAATTAATGTTTGGGGCTGGGCCGATGCAGGTGAAAAAGTCACTGTAAGTGCCAGTTGGTTGACGATGCCTGTTTCAACAACAACTACGGCCGCTGGTACCTGGAAAACAAACATCCGCACACCGGCTGCAGGAGGTCCATACGAGATGACTATTACAGGTCGGGATTATTCCATCACCATTTCGAACGTAATGATAGGCGAGGTATGGGTATGTTCGGGCCAGTCGAACATGGAATTTACCCTGCGTGGATTGGGTGGCTGGGGACGCTACAAACCGGAGGTCCTTGATGAAGTGAATAAGGGAGTTTACCCTGGGGTCAGGCTTTTCACCGTGAAAAAAGATACTTCTGCCCTACCGCTGAATTCCTGCAATGGCAGCTGGTTGAAAGCCGATAGTGGTTCCATAAACGACTTCAGTGCCACAGCCTGGTTTTTCGGATCCTACCTGAGCAAACAACTGGGAGTACCCGTAGGCTTGATTTCAACATCCTGGGGTGGCACACCTGCCGAAGTCTGGACTCCGGCCGAAGCCATCCAAGCCAACCCTGACCTGGGTTATTATTTGAATCATTTCAATGGCAGTTCATGGTGGCCCGGCACACCAGGAGTACTTTACAATGCCATGATACACCCCTTGCTGAACTACACCATTAAAGGAGCCATCTGGTACCAGGGTGAATCGAATGTGACAGATTCCAGGTTCTACCCCACGCTTATGAATACCTTGATCACCTCCTGGCGACAGGATTGGAACTCAGGCATTTTCCCGTTTTACTTTGTGCAAATCGCCCCGTATTCCTACTCCGAACCAGGTACGGGTGCATTATTACGCGAAGCCCAGCTGAAATGCCTTCAAATACCGAATACGGGCATGGCTGTGACTATGGATATTGCCGGGGACATAAACGATATACATCCGAAAAACAAGCTGGATGTTGGCAAGCGTCTCGCTCTCTGTGCATTGAACAAAACTTATGGCAAGGAGGATATTCGTTTTTCGGGACCTACTTTCAGAGAAATGAAAACTGAGGGGAAGAAAATACTCCTGGAGTTTACCCATACTGAAGGCGGCTTGAAACTCACTAACCCCAAAAGCAACAACTTCAGCATTGCAGGGCCTGACCACGTTTTTGACCCGGCCAGTGTAACCATACAGGCAAATTCGCTGCTGGTTTCATCACCCCAGGTTAAAGTACCAAAAGCGGTAAGGTATGCATTTACTAATACTGCAGAAGCCACACTATTTAATGGCGATGGCTTGCCAGCCTCGTCCTTCCGCACCGATACCTGGGATGTTATAACGGAAAATGCTGTCTTAAAACCTTTTTTTGACTCGGCAACCAGGTCCCTCTCCTACCAACTTACTTCCCATACCAGGGAATCAGATATATATTATGATTTCAATAAGTTCCCAGGTGCGAAATCACCTCGCTTTCTCAGGCCCATTCCTGCCGGAAAGCCCGGCACCTTATATGCAATCGTTTCGCGCAACGGGTTCAGGTCCGAAACAGCTAAGGGCTGGAAAATCATTGCCAATAAAGCATCAGGAACAGCAATTACTTATAAATTACCTTATTCCAACGAATACGCTGCCGGCGGATTACTTGCACTGCTCGATGGAATTACAGCTACCGATAATTTCCAGGACGGAAACTGGCAGGGATTTGAAGGCAATGACCTGGATGTAGTGATTGACCTGGGCAAAACAATGGATCTGAAAAATATCAGCTGCACATTCCTTTCAGATAACCATTCCTGGATATTCCTGCCGAAACAGGTTACTATACAGGTATCGGAAGATGGCAAAACCTATAAAAATGTTGGGGAGAGGAGTTTTACTTCTGAAAAAGAAATCAAAGGCAGCCTTGTACAGCCGGTTTCGTGCGCATTGAAAAGCAAAACCCGCTTTATCAAAATCAGTGCACAAAACCAGGGAATTTGCCCGCCCTGGCATACCGGGGCAGGGAATAAGGCATGGTTGTTTATCGATGAAATTGCTGTCGAATAGCTTGTAAACAGCATTAACTTAGCTGGGAAAACGTAAGATTTATCAGCTAGTTCATAGTTAGTTAAAGAATAGCAGGGACATTTCAAAAAGGGATTTAAGTTTAATGTCCTGAAGGTACCTGCAAGATAAAATGCAGGAAAGTGGTCGTTAAAACAATTGTTTTGGTTCATATCTCTCGATCTGCAGTTCACTTAGTATAAACCCTGACCAAATTATAGCCCTGAAATAAGCTGTTCATACATTAATAAAACCAGAATGACAAATACATGGGATGAGCGTTACGCCTCCGAAGAATACATTTATGGAACCGAGCCGAATTCTTTTTTCAGGGAAAAACTTTTGAAGCTCAGGCCAGGAAAAATCCTCTTCCCTGCCGAAGGAGAAGGTAGGAATGCCGTTTTTGCGGCAACTTTGGGCTGGACAAGCTATGCTTTCGACCAAAGTATTGAAGGGCAGAAAAAGGCTTTTAAACTGGCCAAACAAAAAGGCGTCAGCATACAATATTCTGTTCAGTCACTTACTGTATGGGACCCGCTTCCTTCAGAATATGACTGCATTGCGCTTATTTTTGTACATCTTCCGGAAGAACTGAGGCAAAAAATACACCAGGCTGCAATAAGTGCCTTAAAACCCGGTGGTACTCTTATCCTGGAAGCATTTTCGGTGAATCAATTGCAGAGGAACAGCGGCGGACCGAAAACCGCTGAACTGCTTTTTACCCGCGGGCAACTTGAAACGGATTTTGCCGGGCTGATCGGGATTGATCTCTCCGAAATACAGGTCACACTCGACGAAGGCCCCCTGCATCGTGGCCTGGCGGAAGTGATTCAATTCACCGGGCGTAAAGCTGCTGAATAAAACAACCAGAACCGGGCACTTTAACCTGCACCAGGTTATTCCGAATAAATATACCGGCATGATCATCTAATTTATACATTTGCCCGATCAACGTACCCAAATTTATGAAACCTGTCTTTACTTTTGCATTATTGTTAGTCATAAGCCTTTTGACTTTCGAAACTACCACGGCACAAAGAAACAATACAATAGAGGTTAGGGCTGCCCGCATTCACAGGGATGCCTTTACCGTGGATTCGCATACGGATGCCCCGCTTAATTTCTCAAACAAAAAATTCGATGTCGCCAAAGACAACAGCCTGGCATTGCCATACAGTTGTATTGACTTCCCGCGTATGCGCAAGGGAGGGCTGGATGCTGTATTCTTTGCGGTTTTTATCAGCCAGGGCCCTCGCACGGCCGAGGGAAATGCAAAGGCTAAAGAACATGCCGAACTTCTTTTTGACTCCATTTATGCTGCAGTTCATCGCAACAGCAATATCAGCGGGATAGCCACTTCACCTGCAGAGGCGATGAAACTGGTAAAACAGCAGAAAAGTGTCGTATTTATCGGGGTCGAGAATGGATACCCTGTCGGGAACGACCTTTCGAATATAAAACATTTTTACGAGCGGGGAGCTCGCTATATTACCCTTTGCCATACCAAGAACAATGATATCTGCACCAGTTCCACCGACACGGCTAACACAAAAGGCCTGAGTGAGTTCGGCATCAAAGTTGTACAGGAAATGAATCGCCTCGGAATGATGATCGATGTTTCGCACGTTTCGGACCAGTCGTTTTACGATGTGTTGAAGCTGAGTAAGACACCCGTGCTGGCCTCGCACTCGTGTTCCAGGGCACTTTGCGACAATCCCCGCAACCTCACTGATGATATGCTACGGGCACTTGCAGCCAATAACGGGGTAGTTCAGATGTGCATACTGAGCGATTATGTTAAAAAACCTCTGCCTAATCCCGAACGCGATTCGGCCCGGCAGGCAGTGAGAAAAAAATACAACAACTTCCAGGATCTGAAAGATGAACAATGGGATGCCGCCAGTGCCGAATGGCATGCCCTGGATACTAAATACCTTCATACCTTGGCCACAGTGAGCGACGTGATTGACCATATTGACCATATGGTGAAAATAGCCGGTATCGATCATGTAGGAATCGGGACCGATTTCGATGGTGGAGGCGGTGTGGAAGGCTGCAAGGACGCTAGCCAGATGGGAAATATCACACTTGAGCTGGTAAAACGTGGTTACACCGAAAAAGACATTAAGAAAATCTGGGGTGGAAACCTCATGCGGGTGATGCGGGACGTGGAAAAGGCAAACAAGCGATAAAGAGTGGGTTCAAAAGACCCGGGAAGGGGGGCAGATATCTGGAAACGGGTAAACGGCAAAGAGGTGAAAGTGTGAATATGAAAAATATTGGCTTCTGAATATTTTGCCCCGGAACCTGCAAAAACCCGTTCACCAGGCAGCTCCGAGGATTAAGAGATCAAAAATATACTTTATCGGGCACTCCCGAAAACGTAGCACCAGAGGAGACAGTTTTAGCATATAAAAGGATAGTCTATGATCAAAGTCTTTGTACTTCAACTGGAAGCGACAGCATATGACCCTGAATTCCAGGATCTGCTGCTATCGTACCTGCCTGAGGCGGGTCGTTTGCGCATAAAGGACCATACTAATCCTACAAGCCGGCTGCAAACGGTTGCAGGTGAATTGCTTGCCCGGCATTCTGTATGGGAATTCACAGGAAATGCCAGCCAGGAGATCAAACTGGTATATGGCGAAAAGGGCAAACCCCACATACAAAACCTGTCAGATGTGCATTTTAATATTTCACATTCAGGTCATTACGTAGTTTGTGCGGTGGCCGACAAAGAAATCGGCGTTGATGTTGAACGCATCCGGAAAGTTAACCTCCGCATAGCCGAAAGATTTTTTTCAGCCCCGGAACTCTTTGACCTTATGCAGTTGGACGAAGAAGCCCGCAAACTGTATTTCATTACCCTCTGGACGATCAAGGAAAGTTACCTCAAAGCAATAGGGCGTGGCCTGACCCAACACCTTAATTCCTTCACCATACTCCAAAGCGCTGACTCGTATATGCTCACAGGCAATAAAGAAGCTGAGGGATACGGAATAGTAACCCAACGGCTGGATAAGGAATACATGATGGCAGTTTGTGCACCTCTCCCCTATTCCCTTTCGTCTATCACCACCATTGGCTTGAAAGAAATCATGGTAACACTTCCGAAATACATCTGAATTCACTATATTTGTGGGAAATAACTACCCGCTTTGATCCTGTATTTTC
>JBAXXB010000221.1:0-7989 GCA_037128115.1 Bacteroidota bacterium | reverse complement strand
CTCCCGTCGGCATTCCCCGATCCGCTTCCGGTGCAGCCAGCCAGCAAGAGTATGAAGCCAAACGACAGCAGAACAACATTTTTTTTCATGAGGTATATTTTTAGTTAGTTTATACAATTACATTTCGCCGAGGGCTTCTTCCCCGCCAGGGTAAAACTTGCCACTTCTGCATTTCCTTTGGCATAAGGTGCTGATTCTTCGAGTATTTCAACAACAGTAAATCCTGCTTTCTCAAGGTGAAGCATATATTCGGCACGGGTTACCGAACCGGCCCAGCATTCGGCGACAGCCACAGGGTCATTCCGGTATTCGTCGGCTATAGCGGCTGTGGCATAGATATCACTGATAACAAACCTGCCTCCGTTTTTCAGGATGCGGAATATTTCATTCCAAACCGCCTGCTTGTCGGAAGCATGGTTGAGGGTGCAGTTAGAGATGACCAGGTCGGCAACGTGATCAGGCAATTCGAGTTTTTCGAGCTCGCTTCGAACGAAACTGACGTTTGTCACCCCGAATTTTTCAGCATTCCGCCGTGCTTTTTCGAGCATGCCATCCGAAATATCGATACCATACACAAAACCTATTTTACCCACCGATTCGGCCATACGGATCACATCGTTCCCCCGCCCGCTTCCCAGGTCTACACATACTTCGCCAATTTTAGGCTCAGCATAATTGATCGCGCCACCGCATGATAGGCAGCATTCGGATTCAGCGAGTTCGCTGTAGCGGGTATTAATTTCCTTTATTTCCATGGTTTTGATATTACTCCCAAGTTCTACGAAAATTTTAACATGTTTTACATGGCCGGTTTACCACAAAAAATCCCATGGCTGCCCCGAAAAGCACACTCGAAAAGGGGTTGCTGGTGATGCCGCACGAACCGGAGGCACAGCCCACGAAGTGGTAGTACAAAAAGCCGGCTATCCCACCAATTATGGCTCCCGAAGCAGGTTTCCAGAAATAGGATGAGCGCATCATATCTTTAAAGTTTTGAGGCCTGTTGTCATTTTCGCAGGTTTCTTTCATCGCAGTTTTTTTAGTCAGGATAAATTAATACTTGGTCTTGTTTTTTTGGGGGGGTAAATTAATTAACCTTTGCTATTTCCTTCAGCAGAAAATCTTTGGTTTTAACACCAACAAAGCGATTAACTTCCTTCCCGTTTTTAAAGAGTATCAGGGTAGGAATACTTCGCACTCCATATTTAGCCGAAGATGCCTGGTTTGAATCAACATCCAGTTTCCCTATTTTAGCCGTATCACCCAGTGCTTCCGCTGTTTCGTTCAGCACCGGGGCCATCATTTTACATGGCATGCACCAGGAGGCCCAGAAGTCGACCAGGGTAATCCCGTTTTTAACCTGTGCCTGGAAATTCAGGTCGTTAAGTTCTTTAATGGATTCATGTGCCTCCGTTTCGGGTGTATTTTTGATTTTCTTAAAAGCAAAATACATGTATGTAATGAACGAAGCAATCACCAGTCCGGCTATTATAATTGTGGTTGTCATGATTTTTCGGGTTGAAGTTTTTTGTCTTTATTGAGTTCATGAATGTATCTGGAGGCTGCCAGGGCAGCGATGGTTCCGTCGGCGACTGCTGTTGTGACCTGGCGGTAGCGTTTGGCAATAGAATCACCAGCCGCAAAAATACCCGGAACATTGGTTTGCATATCGGGATCGGCAATAATTTCTTTCCACCGGTTAAGTTCAATTTTACCTTCCAGGAATTCGGTATTCGGCACATACCCTATGAAGATAAAAACGCCGTCTATAGGGTGATTCTGGGTATTACCAGTTTTTAAATCCGTAATCCCGACTCCTTCTATTTTTTCATTTCCATGGAAAGCCGATATAGTGGATTCCATCATAAAATTAATTTTAGGATGGTTTTGAGCTTCCCGGATGGCAAATTCAAAAGCCTGGAAATTATCAAACTGGTGAACGATGGTGACTTTGCTGGCATATTTTGTGAGCGAAACGGCCTCTTCGAGGGCCGAATTACCCCCACCTACAACCATGATTTCCTTATTGGTAAAGAAATCGCCGTCGCAGGTGGCACAATACGATATTCCTTTGCCTTTGAGCTTTTCTTCGCCGCTTACACCAAGGGTTCGCGATCTCCCCCCCGGGCTCAGTATTACTGCATCGGCTGTAAAAATGCTACCATCCGAAAGAATCACTTCTTTAACCAGGCCGTCGAGCGTCAGTTTTTCAACTGAAATATTTGCCCTGATTTCGCAGCCGAATTTCTTCGCCTGGTTCCTCATGATCACCGAAAGCTGGTATCCGCTCACGCTCTCCACACCAGGGTAATTGGCAATTTCGTGGGTAAGTACCATCTGTCCACCGACAGTGCCTTCGCTTAATATCAAAGTCCTTAGGCGGGCGCGTGAAAGGTAAATGCCTGCCGTAAGCCCGGCAGGACCTGCACCTAACACAATGGCATCATAATGGTTTTGGGTATCCATACTGTTTTATTCGGCTGCGCTAAATTCGGCATCTAGTATAGTACGTACCTGTGTCATGGACTGGATGCTGGAAGTTGCCTTTACCAGTTTGCCGTTTTTATAATACATAGTAAACGGAATTCCCATAAATCCGCGTACTTCCGGCGTGTTACGAATTACATGCGATTCAGGGCTATCAAATTCCATATCAGCAAATTTCACATTTGGGTATTGGCCTTCAATATCTTCCATGATCCCGTATACAGGGATACACATTGGGCCCATGCGGCCGCAGCATATCATTACGTTTTCGTTTTCACTGATAAATTTCTGGTGAGCCTCAGCGGTTTCTATGTGTTTTAGATTTGTGTAAAGCATTCTATTTGGATTTAGGGGTTGGGGGTTAGGGGTTAAAGGCAATTTTTAGGATTAAAGCTGTCTGTTATAATTGTCTTTACGGTGATGCAAAATTAGCTTGCCTGATCATTCGAAAATGGAACTTCCGTTAAACCTAAACAAGTAGTTCTATGATATTGCACAAGTTTTATGTTGATGTAGTTCAAACTGGTCAATAATAAATAATCAGTTAAAAGCTCTTTTCAATTTTATTTTGAGTATATTTGTATATCATATTTGCGCGTTCTCATTATAATGCACCATGAAAACGAATCTGGCTTTTTTGGTAATCCTCTCTTCTCTTTCGTTCGCGGCATCAGCCGGGAGAGTTGAATTCGGCTATCATTTTGATAATCCTACGGTTAAAAATATAGGGGAATACCAGACCCTGGTCTTTGCAAACTCCCTTTTATCATCGCTCCCAGGCCAACCGGCACTGCCTTATCAACAGGTAAAGCTTATGCTTCCTCCCGGCGAATCAGCAAAAAGTATAGAAATAACCTTCTCAGACGAGACTGAACTTGCAGGTAAATTCAGCCTGTATCCCCAGCAGGAGGTTCGACCCGTCGGGAATGCCGTCCCGGTAAAAATCATCAAAGATGAAGCCGTTTACAATCTCAATGCAACCTATCCTGCCAACCCTCAAGGACATTTGATTACTTCGTTCTTAAACGGGAGAGCCTTTGCATTATCAACTTTTACACCGCTAAGGTATAACCCGGTTACAGGAAAAGCCAGCTACTATTCTTCCGTAAAGGTAATTGTCGAAACGGAAACGGACATAAATGCACAGAATGCATTATCCAATCTATCGGTTGACAGTAAACTTGCCGCCCGATTTGCCGATAACCCGGAAATGGACAATTTATATAGTAGCATGCGGCGACCTCTAACCGACATCTATGAAATTCTGATTGTCTGTACTTCCGGCTATTCCTCTGCTTTCGAGGGTATGCGGGCAGCTTACCTTAAGGAAGGATTACGGTCACAAGTGGTTACCTTCGAAACCATAAAATCCTCCATGACAGGAACGGATGATCCTGAAAGAATCAGGAATTTCATTATTAAGGAATACAAGGCTCATGGGATACAGCAGGTAGTGCTTGCCGGGGATGCGGAACTCATACCTTACAGGGGTTTTTACGCATATGTCCAGTCGGGTTTGGGCTATACGGATTATAATATCCCTTCCGATGTATACTATTCAGCCCTTGATAGTACTTGGGATACGGATAATGATGCAATTTGGGGAGAACCAGGTGAGGAGGATCTATTACCCGATATTTCCGTTGGGCGGCTTCCCTTCAGCAATCCTACTGAATTGAACGCCCTACTGCATAAAAGTTATAACTACCAGTTTGCACCGGTGGATGGTGAATTCCGCAATATTCTCCTTGCCGGAGAGTATTTATACCCGGCACCCTACCTCACTTATGGCAGTTATTACATGAAACTCCTGGTAGGGTTGAGAACTAATTATGGTTATACCACCAGTGGTATCCCTGTAACCTATCCGATCGATACACTCTACGATGATGAAACATCAAGTTGGAGTAAACAAACCCTGATAAATCACCTCAATATGGGACGGCCAATGCTCAATCACGTTGGCCATGCTAATGAGACCTATGTTATGAGGCTGGGTAATGGCGATATTACCAATTCAAATTTCAGCGGGCTGAATGGCGTTACCCATAATTATACCATTGTATATACTCATGGATGCGATTGCGGTGCTTTCGATAACAATACCAGCGATTGTATAGGCGAAAGAATGGTAAACATCGACAATTTTGCCGCTGCTTTTATCGGCAATTCCCGGTATGGCTGGTTTAATGAGGGTACCGGTGATGGTCCTTCAGAACACTTGCACCGGGAATTTATGGATGCCTTGTTCCACGATAAAATTAACCGGCTGGGAAGTGCGCATCTGCAATCGAAGATAGCTACCTCACCCTGGGTTACAGCCCCTGGCCAATGGGAAACTGGCGCGTTACGCTGGTGTTTTTACGACTGCAATGTGCTGGGTGATCCAGCGATGGCTGCCTTCACCGATAACCCAATAATAATAAAGACCGTTTATCCGGACAATGTTCTCTTAGGTACAACTACTTTGCCGGTATTAGTCACTTCTGAAGGTTCAGCCGTGGAAGGATTAAGTTGTGTTGTGATTGAAAACGGCGCTATGATTGGAAAGGCAACCACCGATGCATCGGGTAATTGTACAATAGCACTAAGCCCGGCCATCATTGAGCCCGGCAACGTACAACTGGTAGTTTCGGGATACAACTGTGTGCCTGCCACGTATAACCTGGTTGCCAAAACCTATTCGTGGAATGCTTCCTCCGGAAACTGGAAAACGGCATCCAACTGGACACCCTCACGCCTGGATCCGGCCGCCAACGATATACTGGTATTTGACGGCAGTCTGCAGGCCACTCCTTCGGTTAGTCCCGATTTTACTACAGCTGAAAATACAGGGAGGATCCGCCTGGTTAACAATGTGTCTTTGACCATAGCCTCCGCATCGGCTCCGTGTAAAATTATTGCAGGCGCTTCAGGTTCAGCCGGACCGCAATTTGAAATAGCTTCCGGGTCAACTTTAAACGTAAATGCATCCAACCCCCTATCAATTAATATTCCCTCTGGTTCTGTTGCCAGCATATCAGGAAATGTTGTTTTTCAGTCAGCTGCTCACAGGTTTACAGCTGAGGGGGCAGGCGGAATTACTTTTAATAGCGGTTCATCCTTTACTGCAGGAAGTAGTTTTACGGGTAATGCTTTTGGAACAGGCATCCCCGGCTCTGTAGTTTTTGCGAACGGTTCAACCTATACACAGAATGGTGGCAGCCATCCTTTCGGTTTGACTGCACCGGGAAGCGTGGTGTCTTTCGCAACGGGAAGCTTGTATAAATTCACAGCCTCATCGGGCGCTCCTGATTTGTCAGGCCGCACCTATGGCAAGATCGAAGTCAACTCTTCCTCCACAGCATTGAATTCAATTTCCGGGGCTGGTAGTTTAACACTCTATGATCTTACTTTAACCGGAGGCACCTGCGGCTTTAATATAACCGGCTCTATACACCTGAAGGGTAACATTTCTCTGGCTTCGGGAACTGCCTTAAGTTTCAACCCGGCTTCAGCGGCTACCCTCTACCTTGACGGCACCAGCCCTCAACAAATTTCGGGTACCGGAAGCCTGAACTGCAATTCAAACTCTTCGGCCGAAATAGCGAATACATCCGGAGTAACACTTACCAATGCCACTACCTTCAACAACCTGGCCATCAGTCCAGGAACTTTCACGGTTGCCTCCGGTGCCTCTCTCATCACTACCGGATCAGTTTCAGGAACAGCAAGGGTGGAACGCAATATAGCCAATGACAATGCCTGGCATTTCCTGTCTTCCCCTGTTTCTTCGCAGGAAGTACAACCATCTTTTGCCCCTACTGTCATGAACGGCAGTTTTGATTTTTATGCCTGGGATCCGACTCAAAGCCTCATCAGTGGTCAACCCTGGCTTAACCTGCGAAATGAGACCGGAGGTTTAAATACCGGCTTCGACCCGTTATACCCTTCAGCACCTCGTTTTAAAACCGGTTCAGGGTACCTGGTAGCCTATAGTTCAGGGTATACTAACCCGACTTTTGACGGAGCCGTCAAAGCCTTTAACGGCACTCTACATAGCGGGGCACTTGCCGTTCCCGTTTTGAATGCAGCGAATTCCTGGAACCTGATCGGCAATCCGTATGCTTCGTCACTCGATTTCGACAAATTCAGTGATGCCGCAGGTTCGGCACTTACAACACCAGCTTATTGGACCGTTCTGGCAGATGGTAGTTTCGCTAGTTACCTCAAGGGAAGTGGCGGGATAAACGGAGCCACTCAACATATTGCTCCCATGCAGGGATTCTTCGCTGAAGTTACAACCTCGACCAATGTAAATTTCACCAATGCCATGCGGGAACACAGCAGCCAGGCCTGGCTCAAAGACAGCCCGGTGATACCTGATCAATTGAGGCTTCAAGTAACGAGTTCGGATGGTTCCTCCAGGGACGAAGTCCTGATTCACAAATCAGTTTACTTTGATGGAAGCACTGGCGCAGAAAAGATACTCAGCATGGGAAATGAGCCTGCAAACCTCTTCACTGTAAAGTCAGGAAAGAAATTTGGCATAGACCAGTTGAATGCTCCTGCTGAAAGCCTGGTCCTGGGATTTATACCTTCCACTGCCTCCAATTATATACTTACCGTTGCATTAAACACTTTCCCGTCCACAAGTAAAATTACATTAGAGGACCTGAAGACTGCTAAAATTCAGGATCTGCAAAAAGATCCCGCATATTCGTTTACTGCTGCAACCGACGATGATATAAACAGGTTTGTTCTTCATTTTAAATCGACTGACGGCATTCCAAAAGGGGAAAACAGCACAGGAATACATGTGTATTCTGATGGTAAAATACTGTATATCAATCAGCCAACTTTCCAAAATGGGTCTGTTAGTGTTTACAATGCGGCCGGCCAGCTGGTTGAAACAAAAACCCTGGCCCCGTTACTCACCCAGTCCGTACAACTGGATCTGCCGGCAGGAATCTACCTGGTAAGCGTCAGTTCGGGAAAGGTGGTTTATAAAGAAAAAATAGTACTCAGGTAACAGCGACTGTGTTGGATTATCCTGTTGCCAAAGGTTCGACAATATCGGGGAATGGTATCCCGATATTTTGCAAGGACTTATTTATAACAGGCTGAATATCTAATTCAGGCACGAAACCCTATTCATTCCTTAATGCCTGTATAAGATTCTTGCGGAGGGCTGATTTTACAGGGAAATAAATCCATGCAATCCCGCTTGCCAGTATTATCAGGATAATGATGAATATAAAGCTGGCGGGCAGCTGGTAGGCCGGTGAAAGAAAGGAAGGCAGAATACCAGCCAGGGCTGCAATACTCCCGGTTCCTATGCCTACCAGAAGGACAAACAGGTTTTCGGTCAAGAGCAGGATTAAGATATAGCCAGGTTTGAATCCGAGCGCCAGGTATAGCGCAATTTCGCGTTTCCGTTCTGCCAGGCTCTGCAATAAAACTATACCCAGGCCAATTGTGCCAATGATGACTCCAAGTCCACCAAGCATCATAAACACGGAT
>JBAXXB010000220.1:0-8080 GCA_037128115.1 Bacteroidota bacterium | reverse complement strand
GTTGTCCTGCGTAAGTTCGGCCCGCTCGTCTATTTTTTCATTCTGCTGCCCGTTAAGCAGGAAGATCGCATTGGCTGCCGATACAAATTCTTCGCGCATGGCAGCCGTAAAGCCTTTTGTTTCCAACACCTGCATATTGGCATCCAGGTCGTGAAGCAGCAGTTCCATATCGGTTATCACGGCTTCGGCATTCCGGCTCCGTATATGACCGCGAATAATACCCAGGCCGAACGCATCAGCGGGTTTGCTGAGTTGCAGGCCGGCACGCTGCAGCTTAATGTCGAGCAGGTTCAGCCTGGGCTTTAGCTCATCCATCACCGCGTACATACCCCGGGTAACCTCTTTCATTTCAGCTGTCTTCTCCCTGGGCCGAACCAGTACTTTCACCGTTTCCTGTTTTGCGGTCAAAGCATCCAGGTACTTCTGATCCATATCCGGGGCCGCTTCCATAATACGGGCCAGGTCCTTTTGCGCCCTGCTGATCACAAATCCACCTATTACCGGGATATTTTCCATTTTGCAGTGTGGCAATGCAATTTTTGTCTCCATAATCATAAGTATTTAGGTTTCAGCCCTAAAATTAGTCATTTCATATATGTTTGTCAAGTAAATGTAAAAATATTTTCATTTTTTTTTGTTAAAAATTATGTGCTTCCCAGCATAAGGCTACCCACTGAAATTTTACCGTCGTTTACCCCATAGTATGATCGGGTACTGCATGCTTACGATCGCTTACTTTATGCTTACAATCGCGTACTTCCTGCTTACAATTGCGCACTTCCTGCTTACAATCGTTTACTCCAGGCTTGCAATCGCTTACTGCATACTTGCAATCGCTTACTGCATGCTTACAATCACTTACTACATGCTTACAATCGCTTACTGCATACTTACTGCTATTTACTCCCTGACCGAGAGAGCCATAAGCTCCGGCTTATATATATACCCTTGCAGTCAGTAAAAAAAAGAAAATAAAATTAACAAGCCACTTTAGGAACTTCAACGACTCCAGGCACTTTAGGCACTCTGAGTACTCCAGGCACTTTAGTTGCTTTAACCACTCCAACCACTGAATAGTAACATTACCTGATATTTACAAATACGAATAAACCACCCACTGTCCCAAAAGGAACAGCCAGCTGGCATAAAGTAAGATTTTAAAGGTTAATTTCAGCTTTGGACCGAAAATGTAGAATTACCCCAAAAAAGGCATAAAACAAAAAGCTTGTACCACCAATCAGTGTTTTCGGGGCGGGAAAATCATCCTGTACTTGGCTTCGGTAACACCTTTGGAGATTTCCTGCAGTTTACGTTTTACCATAATTTTACGCAAAGGGTGGATTTTATCAACAAACAGTATCCCTTCGAGGTGATCGTACTCATGCTGCACAATGCGTGCCAGCACACCCGAAAACCATTCCACGTGAAAGGTGAACTGCTCATCGTAATATTCTAGCCTGACTTCCGGTTTACGCATAACATCCTCATGAACATCCGGGATACTGAGGCAGCCCTCGCTGAAGGCCCACTCCTCCCCTCTTTCCTCTACTATACGCGGATTGATAAATACCTTCTTAAAGTCTTTGGTTTCGGGTGTTTCTTTTTCGTATGGCGTGGCATCGATCACGAAAAGGCGTATCTGTTTATTCACCTGTGGAGCGGCCAGGCCAACCCCAACGGAGAAATACATGGTTTCCCACATATCAGTAATAAACTGCTGCAGGCCGGGGTACTCAGGGGTAATATCAAGCGCTACTTTGCGTAAATTAGGATGCCCGAATGCTACTACAGGAAGAATCATTTTATGTATTATGGTTAAGGGTTGATAGGTATTTACGAATAGGATACTACAGTTCTTTCATCACTAAAAGCACAGCCCTGCGGAGGCAATGCTTACTTTAAGCGTATTGGTTTACAGGCACTCGTATAAAACAAGGTTACGGTACAATGGTTCACCGGGCAAAAGATTTCATCTCGAGATACGATTGCAGTATAATAACGGCGCTCACTTTGTCGACCAGCGCTTTATCCTGTCGTGTCTTCTTCCTGGCTCCCGACTCGAGGATAGCGGCAGTAGCCATTTTTGAGGTAAAGCGCTCATCCATACGTTCAACCGGGATCTGCGGGAAGGTCTTTTGCAAATGCCTGGCAAAAGGTTCGGTAAACCTGGCCGATTCTGACAGTTGGTTCTGCATTGTCAACGGGTAACCTACTACAAAACAGTCCACATTTTCCCGTGCCACGTATTCTTTCAGGAAAGCGATCACATCCTTCGAATGCACCGAGGCAAGCGCAACGGCTATCATCCTGAGTTCATCAGTAACAGCAAGTCCTACCCTTTTCTGCCCGTAATCAATAGCGAGAATTCTTCCCAATTCCAGGTTTTTGGGGCAAATTTACGAAGAAATTGCGTGGCAGTAGGCCACTAACAGCGCATTTATATCAGCTACCTGAGATTTAGCAGAATTTCATGCCCTGTTCGCCATAAAATCCCTAATTTTGATATTGAAAATTATACATGCATGGATGACTTGAAAACTAGTATTGAAAAAGCCTGGGACGACCGCTCACTGTTGGGTTTAGATGAATTTAAAGATGCAGTATACTTTACCATTGAGCAATTAGATAAGGGCTTATTACGGGTAGCCGAACCCCATGGCAAGGACTGGCAGGTAAACGAATGGGTTAAAAAAGCTGTCATTATGTATTTCCCCCTGCGGCAGATGGAAGTTATGGAAGCAGGCCCGCTTGAATTTCATGATAAAATCCCTTTAAAACACAATTATAAAGAACTGGGTGTACGGGTAGTTCCGCATGCAGTAGCCCGGTACGGCGCTTACCTGTCGCCGGGTGTCATTCTCATGCCCTCCTATGTCAATATAGGAGCCTGGATAGGTGCCGGTACCATGGTTGATACCTGGGCCACCGTTGGTAGCTGCGCCCAGGTAGGTTCAAATGTTCATCTCAGCGGCGGTGTCGGTATAGGTGGAGTGCTTGAGCCGGTACAAGCCGCACCGGTTATTATTGAAGACAATTGTTTTATTGGCTCCCGCTGTATTGTTGTCGAAGGTGCCCGTATCGGCTCCGAAGCCGTGCTTGGAGCCAATGTGGTTATAACCAACAGTACACGAATAATCGATGTAACCGGCAGTTCGCCTGTCGAATACAAAGGATATGTCCCCCCGCGCTCAGTGGTTATTCCTGGTTCGTACACCCGCCAGTATCCGGCCGGGGAATACCAGGTTAGCTGTGCGCTGATCATCGGCCAGCGCAAACCTTCTACCGATCTGAAAACCTCGCTCAACGAGGCATTACGCGAATATAACATCTCTTTTTAGCATTCTGATTAGGAATCCTTACCTGTACCGTTTATGAATATTGGGTTTGACGCAAAACGTGCGCTTTTTAACCATAGTGGGCTCGGGAATTATAGCCGGAGCGCGATTGAACTGGTATCCAGGTATTATCCTGCCAATAATTATTATCTATTTGCAGGCAAGATCAAGAAAAAACTAATTCAACCGTATGCAAACCAGCCCGTTATAGGTCCGGGGAACAGCTTCTACAGTACTTTCCCTGCTTTATGGCGATCGTGGGGCATTCAACACCAGATAAGACAGGAAAAACTTGATATATACCACGGGCTGAGTAATGAACTGCCTTGGAGCATTAAACGAACCGGGGTAAAATCGGTGGTAACCATTCATGATCTTATTTTTCTCCGCTATCCGGAATATTATCCTGCCATCGACCGCCGTATTTATAACTTTAAATTCAGGCATGCCTGCCGTGTAGCCGATAAAATCATTGCGACCAGTGAATCGACCAGGCAGGATATTATACACTTTTTTGGCATTGAACCCTCTAAAATAGAGGTTGTTTATCAAACCTGTGATCCCAGGTTCAGGCTGCCTGTTTCGGGTGATACAAAAAAAGGAGTTCTTGCCAAATATAGCCTCCCGGAGAAATTTATACTGTGTCTCGGCACTATCGAAAAGCGAAAAAATGCATTATCGCTCATCAAAGCCTACCTAAACGAGAACATTAAAACCCCGCTGCTTATAGCTGGCAGGGCTACAGCCTACATGGATGAAATCAATGCATACCTGGTCCAAAATCCTTCAGGTGGCAGGATTATTTTCCGGCATAACATTGAATCTGCCGATCTACCGGCATTGTACCAATCCGCTTTGATCTTTGCCTATCCTTCCATTTTCGAAGGATTTGGTATCCCGATCCTCGAAGCAATGTATTCAGGTGTGCCGGTAATTACAAGTACTGGCAGCTGTTTCAGTGAAACCGGGGGAGATGCCGCTTTATACTGCGATCCTTACGACCTGGCAACCATGGGGAAGAATTTGTCAAGAGTCTTGTCCGAAGAGGAAACTCGTTCAGGAATGATTAAAAGAGGGCTTCTACAGAGTAAAAAGTTTGATGGTGAGAACGTTGCCGCAAACCTGATGAAGGTTTATTTGAATTTGTAAAAAAAATGCAGGAACTACTGACCCAAAATGCAGCTTAATTGTTAATATGTTATGGACTTTGATCAAGATCTTGAAAAATCGGTTAGTTTCCTGGAAAACGGGGGAACTATTCTTTACCCAACTGATACAGTGTGGGGTATAGGGTGTGATGCAACCAACACTAAAGCAGTGGAGAAAATCTTCCGCATTAAAAACCGTATAGAAGCAAAGAGCCTGATAATACTGCTTGACCATATCGACAAATTATCGTCCTATATTGAGAAGGTTCCGGATATTACTGCAGACCTGTTGGCCAGCATAACAAACCCGGTTACCATTATATATTCCAATGCACGCCGGCTGGCTCCTAATGTGGTCGCACCCGACGGCACCATTGCCATACGGATTGTAAAAGATGACTTTTGCGCCGAACTGATACACTGTTTTGGCAAGCCCATTGTTTCAACCTCGGCAAATATCTCCGGCTTTGACCCCCCGGCCGTTTTCAGCCAGATTGTCCCTGAAATAAAAAATGCTGTCGATTATATTGTTTCGTATAAACAGGATTATTATACACGTTCGAAACCATCCACCATAATACGCTTGCGCGAAAATGGCATGTATACCATTATCAGGGACTAAGCGGCCCCGGAGTTTTACCACTTAAAGGTAGCAAAATTTTTATTTTGCGAACAAAACCCGGTTCAACCCGTTACTTTTACTTAACTTTAGGAAATTATTAAGCCACAAATGGAAAAGCGTACAGAATACAAGCTTGATACGGTTGACAAGGAAACCTTACAGAAATGGTATTACCTGCTCACACTGGGTCGTAAACTCGATGAACGGGCGCCCAATTACCTTAAACAGGCGCTGGGCTGGTCGTACCATGCCCCTTATGCCGGGCACGATGGGATACAACTTGCAATAGGACAGATATTTGATCACAATACCGATCACCTGTTCCCCTATTACCGTGATATGCTCACGGCTATTTCGGCAGGTGTTACCGCTGAAGAAATTATACTTAACGGTATCTCCAAGGCAACGGATCTTGCAAGCGGAGGTCGTCATATGTCGAACCACTTTGCAAAACCTGAATGGAATATTCATAATGTATCCTCCTGCACCGGCAATCATACTTTGCATGCCGTAGGGGTAGCCCGTGGAATAAAGAGATATGGCGGCAAAGGCGTTGCCATCAGTTCGCAGGGAGAATCCTCCACTTCGGAAGGATATGTGTATGAAGCTATTAACGGGGCAAGTAACGAGAAGCTACCCGTAATATTTGTTTTCCAGGATAATCGCTACGGGATTTCAGTTCCGCAACGCGACCAGACAGCCAACGCATTTGCCGCCGATAATTTTAAAGGATTTAAAAACCTGAGGATCATACATTGCGACGGCAAGAGCATCTTTTCATCGATGAATGCCATGGAAATGGCCAAGCGCCATGCCATCGAAAAACAGGAACCCGTAATTGTTCATGCCAGTTGTGTAAGGATACATTCGCATTCAAATTCAGACAAGCATGAGTTGTACCGCGACGAAAACGAGAGGCATTGTGCCAAGGCCAGTGATCCACTCGACAGGTTTCGCATCATTTTACTGCATTCTAAAATATTTTCCGAAGAAGAATTAACGGCTATTGATGATCAGGCCCAGAAAGAAATGATGGCCGCACACCGCAAAGCTTTAACGGCTCCCGATCCTGATCCGGCTTCTATTTTCGATTTTGTTTACCCTGAGGCTTATGTTCCTGTAAATTTTCCCGATGGAATCCACAATCAAAAAGAAGGTCGTTCTTTAAAATTCATACAAGCGCTAAACGAAACATTAAAAGAAGAATTCAGGTTAAACCCTGATACGTTTATCTGGGGACAGGACGTCGCGAATAAAGAAAAGGGTGGTATATTTAATGTAACAAAGGGCATGCAGCAGGAATTTGGTCCTGAACGGGTTTTCAATGGCCCTATTGCCGAAGACTTTATACTGGGCACAGCCAACGGCATGAGCCGGTATGATGATAAAATCAGGATCGTGGTCGAAGGGGCTGAGTTTGCCGATTATTTCTGGCCGGCGATGGAGCAATATATAGAAATGTCGCACGACTATTGGCGCAGTAACGGAGCCTTTTCACCTAATGTAACTATCAGGCTTGCCTCAGGCGGATACATAGGGGGAGGACTTTATCATTCCCAGAATATAGAAGGATCGCTTGCCGCGATTCCTGGTGTGCGAATAGTATGCCCTTCGTTTGCTGATGATGCCGCCGGTTTGTTGCGTACTTCCATGAGGTCGAGGGGTCCTACCCTTTTCCTCGAACCGAAAGCACTTTATAATGATCCTGTAGCTGAAACAATTGTCCCTGACGAATTTGAAGTTCCTTTTGGAAAAGCCCGGACAAGATGCGAAGGAAAAGACATGAGCATTATCACTTATGGAAACACTACGCATATGTGTATCGCAGTAGCAGGCCGCATAGCCGCTGAAACCGGCAAAAGTGTTGAAGTCATCGATATCCGTTCGTTGATCCCGCTCGACAAGGAAGCTATCCTGGAAAGCGTTAAGAAAACCGGGCGTGTTATAGTGGTACATGAAGACAAGGTATTTGGTGGTTTTGGAGGTGAAATTGCAGCCATGATCTCCAACGAAGGATTCAGCTACCTGGATGCACCCGTTAGCAGGGTTGGTTCTACGTTTACTCCCGTAGGATTTAACCGTATTCTCGAAAAGGCTGTACTTCCTAACCCGGATCGTATTTATGCAGCAGCAATGGAACTTCTGGAATACTGAAATGTTTAGAATGCCAATTTTCAGCGGTTCGAAACCGGAGTAAGAATTTAGACTTACCTGACTCAAATAAAAAAAGCACCTTACGGTGCTTTTTTTATTTTAATTTCCGATGTTTACCGGATTAAAGTTGCAGTACCGGTTTTAAATTTAGGCATTTTATCATTGTTACCGATATTTTCGGCGCTCCATATACTGTCATCTTTAAAAATACCATAGGCTTTCCAAACGTAAGCTCCTTCCTGCATCAATACACCGTTGTACTTACCATCCCAGCCTTCGGTCGGACGACCTGCTGCATCAAGTTTATCCGACGACCATAACTGGTTGCCCCACCTGTCGTATACTTCAAAGCGGTATTCTTTCAGGTTTATACCTACAGGTTTTAGCAATGTGACTGCTTCCTTTGGATTATTAGGTGAGAACGCATTTGGAATGTATAAGCCTTTTACCATAAAAACATATTTCATAGTAAGGGTATCCGTACAATCCTTATCGTTCCAGGTAACCAAAGTAATATCATAGGATCCGTCGTTCTGGTAAAACGCAACCGGGTTCTCCGAATAAGAGTCGTCACCATTGCCAAAAGTCCAGTAGTATTTAGTGGCATCAATGGAAATATTGGTGAACTGCAACTGGCCCTGTACGTCATTAAAATTATCGGCAAAGGTATAGATACTGGTAGGGATATTCCATGTAATGAGATTCCGGTTGATAGTATCAATACAACCATTGGTATCTGTAACCATAAGGTTACCTATGTATGCTCCAGGAGTAGTGAAAATAAAATCAGGGTTTTGCACATCTTTCTTTCCAACAATTCC
>JBAXXB010000219.1:0-8096 GCA_037128115.1 Bacteroidota bacterium | reverse complement strand
GTTTCAACTGTCCAGCCTGGAAAAATAACGGTACCATCCTGGACAGCTTTTATTGCTTCATCGCGGGGAGCCACTACATCGATCCCAAAATGCTTGCGCAACGGGTCAAATTCATGGGTCACCATTCCCTTTAAAGGTGAAAAGAAGGTAAGGTTACGCATCGCTGAACCTTGTCCATTCGACTTATCCGATTTAAACAGCTTGTATTTATTGGCGTTTTCGTAATCGGTCCTGAGCATGGAATCCTCAGGAGAACGATTATCTTTAATATTCCGGTAATTGCGGGTTTGTGCTGTATCCTGAGGCACCATTTTCCTTTCGTCGGGCAAATCACCTGACAGTACTTTTTTCAGATCTTCAAGGTATTTTTCCTGCGAACGCATAGCAAAAGCTACTGAATCGGAACGAAGCTGCAATTCGTAAATACGGCGCTGCAACGTAACATCCGTATAACCAGGAATGTATTCTTTCAGTGGAGTAAATGCTATAATGTAAGTAGTAATGAAAACCAGGATAATCGACAGCAAACCAATGGCTACGAATACGTTCAGCCGTGAAAGTTTAAACGAGATTCGCTCTTCGAGGGTCTCTTCATTTAAAATCACGAGCCTGTACTGGTCGCGTATCCGCCTCAGCAGAAGCTTCCAGATTTTGGTTCCTTCGTATTTAATATTCATAGCTTATTATCGCCGGGCCTCTAATATTTTGCAAACCTACCGAAAATAAGAAAATTCAGCACTAAAACTTAAAATATTATTTCATAAAAGTACATAAATTCCAGGATTTAGACTTGTTAATCATGACTTTAGCTGGTTTCAGGCAATAGCCGGAAACTGCAAGTGAGTGATTCGACTAAGAGAATATCAGCCCCAATAGTTTTCCCTGCCACTGATTTCAGATCAAAGTCCTGTTGGTATGTACCATAAAAACGGGTTCAATGGCCTGTCCTTACGAATTAAATAGTATTTAAATGCCACTTTTACCGGTAAATTGGAAAAAATGAAATATTTTTGCAGTCTTTGAGTTAATATTATAGTGTAACGATCATGTTCCGTTAACCAAATACATATCGCCCCGTTGAAATTGAAAGTATTTTTAAGATTTATTGTTTTACCGCTCTTTATCACCGGTATTGTTTTGTTGTATTCCTGTTCCACTAAAAAGAACACGGTTACCCGCAGGGTATATCACAATCTCACCACGCATTACAATGTCTATTGGAATGGAAACGAGAGCTTTAAAAATGGAAAAAACTTATTAAGCGAAGATGCCGCCGATAATTATAATAACATCCTTCCGGTATACAATTTCGGGTCTGCCGATGATGCCCGAAAAATTTATTCCAATATGGACCGGGCCATCGAGAAATCGGGCATAGCCATTCCCAGGCACTCCTTATTTTTCGATAATGTTGAGTACAACCGCTGGATTGATGATTGCTATATGCTTATAGGCAAGGCGCAATTCTACAAACAGGATTACGCGAATTCGCGTCGTACCATGGAGTACCTAATGAAGCAATATGCAGGTAGTACCACTGAACTCGAAGCATGGCTGTGGAATATACGTACTTTCCTTCAGCAGAAGAGGTATGAAGATGTGGCTTCACAGATTGAACAGCTCGAAACACGCCTGGCCAAGCAAAAAGTCCCTTATAAAATAAGGCGTGAAATACCATTGCTTTATGCTGATTATTACCTGCAAACAGGAAATATGACTGCGGCAAAGACAAACCTGAAACAAGGTATTGTACTGGCATCTGACTCAAAACTAAAAGCCAGGATCAATTTCATACTTGGACAGATCGCACAGAAGGAGAAAAACTTCAGCGAAGCTACCCTTTACTATTCCAAAGTGATCAAGAGCTCAGCGCCTTTCGAAATGGTATTTAATGCCAGGATCAATATGGCCAAATCGTTCGATATCAATACGGGCGACAAGGCCGGGCTTGAAAAGCAGCTGAAGCGCATGCTGAAAGACACAAAAAACAAAGAGTATTTCGACCAGGTTTACTATGCCCTTGCGGAACTTGCCATCCTCGACAAGAATGATACGCTGGAAGCATATTACCTGCAACGCTCGGTTGCTACCAGCACCAAGAACAATTACCAGAAGTCTACCTCCTCGCTGCAGGTTGCCGATTTGTTTTTCAAAAAGCAGAACTACGAAATGGCAGCAGCCTATTATGATACTACAATACAATCCCTGCCCCTCGAACATCCTGATTATGCCACTATTAATGCCAGGACACTGACACTTGCCGAACTGGTGAAAAACCTGCGCGTAGTGCAATTTGAAGACAGTCTCCAGAAGTTGTCGCGTATGCCGGATGCTGAGCTTGCTGCCGTTATTCAGAAAATTATCGACAAGGTTGTGAAGGAAGAGGAACTTCAAAAAGAACTGGAAGAACAGCAACGCAACGAAAACAATATGATCAGCAGCATTCCGAACATGCGCAACGAAAACCTGTCGGGTATTGGAGGAGGAGGATGGTACTTCTACAATCCTTCATCCATCAGTTTTGGCTATTCGGAGTTCATGCGCAAATGGGGGCGGCGTAAACTGGAAGACAATTGGAGGCTCAGTAATAAACGTGCAGTAGCTCAACTCGACGATGCTCCACTCGATCCCTCCAAACCTGGAGATTCAACAGCAGTTGGGAAACCCTCTGATGCAAAAAAAGGATCCACGGATCCCAAAAAACCGGAAACTTATATCTCGCAGTTACCTAAAACTCCGGAAGCACTCGCTGCTTCCAATAAACAGATCGCATCGGCACTGCTTAACCTGGGATATATTTATAAAGACGGGTTGAAGGATATCCCGCATTCAGTCGCATCTTTCGAAGATCTCATTGCCCGCTTCCCGGATATGAAGGAAATTATCCGTATTTATTACCAGTTATACCTCATTGGTAAGGATATTCCAGACGAAGCAATGACTAAAAAATACAGCGATATTATCCTGAATCAATTTCCCGAATCTGATTATGCTCAATTAATCAGGGACCCGGATTATAATAAGGAAGTGCTCGCGAAGAAAAACAGGGTATCCTCGCTCTATGAAGAGACTTACCAGGCTTTTAAACGGGGACAATACCGCATGGTTTTACTCTACAGCAACCAGGCCATAGCCGACTATAAAGACAAGGACCTGATACCTCGTTTCGAATACCTGAGGGCACTTGCGTTGGGCAAAACAGCCAGCATTGATACCATGGTCATAGCGCTCAACAAAATAGTGCTTAACAGCCCTAACCACCCGATTACGCCTTTAGCTAAGACCATTCTGCAGAAATACGACAAGAACATCCCGGTCCAGGCTGCAGCTAACGCAGGCAGTTCCCAAATTCCAGGTACCTCCAGTCCTGCAGCAGCCTCTGTTATCAGTCCTTTTGTTCAGGTAAATGATACTGTTGTGCCGGATATTTATAAGTATAACCCGGCACAAACCCACTTCTATCTCATGTTGATTGATGGGAACAACGTTAACGTGAATGCTACCAAGATTAGGATCACCGACTTTATTTCGAAGAGTTTTAATAATGCCAACCTATCGGTGAATGCAATTGTACTCGACGGAGGCTGGCAGATGATCTCCATAAGCAGTTTCAGGAACAGCGCGGCAGCAATGGATTTTTACCTGGCCATTAGCCAGAGCGATTACGTTACTGCTCCACTCAACAAAAGCGACTATAAACAAATGGTGATCTCAATGGAAAACTATCCCATATTTTACCGTGAGAAAAAATACAACGGGTATCTTAATTTTTTCAAAAAGAATTATCTGAAGTAAATAAAAGGTGTTTTGCTTTTTATTTCCATTCCATAGCTCATTTTAATTGTCTTGTCGGTAGCCTGCCTCAAGCAGCCCGGGTTCGGCTCGCAGGAACTTTGGCAAATGAGCCTTTTCAATTATGTCTTCTTTTCTCACCTGCCCATCCATGGTTTAAATCCAATTTGATTTTACTACACATACATCTCGATACCAGGTTGTTATATACAATAAGTCATTTATACCCGGCAAATATTTAAATCCGGTTAAAAAAACGGTGATTCCCTTCTGTTAAAGTCAAAAACCGTACCTTTGACTTTTTTAACAAAATAGTCAGATAGTTGTTTTTGGAAGAGTATACCCATAAAGTGGATTATTAATGAATACGAACGAACTGGTAATAGAACCAGAAAGAAAGGTTGATTTTATACTAAAGGCTGCCCAAAAAAGGTTGGGACTATATGGGTATGAAAAAACTACCATGCAGGAAATTGCGGCTGATATTGCCATGTCAAAAGCTGCCCTCTATTACTACTATCCCGATAAAGAAAGTCTTTTCAAAGCCGTTATAGAAAATGAACAAAAGGAGTTCAATCTCCTACTCGAGAGAAAAATGGCCGAATTGAATGATGCCGATAGGATGATAATGGAATTAGTCGAACTCAGGCATACGCATTTTCGCAATTTTTTAAACCTGAGCAAATTCAGGTTATCGGATCATCATAAAATGAAACCTCTTCTAAAGGAACTTTACGAGAAAATGAGGGGAATAGAAACAGGAATCCTGACTACCGCCTTCCTGAAAGGGAAAGCATCCGGAATTTTTAACTTCGACGATGCCACTGAGCTTGCACATCTGTTCAGCGATCTTCTGCAAGGAATCCGCATCATGCAAATGAGGCGCATGACTACCCTGGAAATGACAGCCGATGAAAATGACCGTTTGATAAGTATGTTACGAAAAGCAGCAAATTTATTTATAAACGGATTGAAATACAACAATATACAAGAGTCAGTTTAGTATTTAAGAAAAATCACTCAAACCCTTTTATGGAAACTATTAAGGAAGAAAATAAAAAAAGCATAGGCAGGCAGATCCGTTCCTACGGCGCCCTGACCCTGGTTGTTGTGGCACTGCTTGTATTTGGCTGGCAATGGTACCAGAAATATACGACGTTTATTACAACAGATGACGCATATGTAGATGCGGATAAAGTAGCCGTAAGCTCAAAAATACTGGGGCGGGTTGCCATGATCTATGGAGCCGAAGGCGATTCAGTAACGGCAGGCAAACTCCTTGTTGAACTCGACAGCAGCGACCTCGTGGCCCAAAAAGAGCAGGCCCTGGCGGCTAAGAACCAGGCTATTGCATCGTTTAACCAGTCGGAAGCAAAATATAACTTCGACCAGCTCAGCATACGCGTTCAGGAAGTTGCGCTGGAAAGAGCCAAAGAGGACCAGGAGAGGGCAACCTTACAATACAAGGGGAATATTCTCACCAAAGAACAATTTGATCACACACGTAAAGCCTGTGAATCGGCCCAGGCACAACTCGATGCAGCTAAGGCGCAGATAGGTGTAAGCAAAGCCATGGTTGAAAGTGCCCAAAGCACAATTAAGACTGCAGGTGCACAAGTCAGCACCATTGAGACCCAGCTTCATAATACGCACATTTATGCTCCTACCTCGGGCCGCATAGCTAAACGCTGGCAACTTCCGGGCGATATCGCACAGCCTGGCCAACCCATTTTTACAATTACGAAAGACTCGGCTTTATACATTACTTCCTTTTTCGAAGAAACGCGTATAGCAAGCCTTCACCTTGGCAAAAAAGTAGAATTCACTGTCGACGCGTTCCCGGATGTGATTTTCAACGGTGAAGTGATCTATATTGCTTCAAATACGGCTTCGCAGTTTTCGCTTATCCCACCTAACAACGCGGCTGGAAATTTCACAAAGGTAACCCAGCGCATTCCTGTCAGGATTTCGATACTGGATTGGGATCATAAAGATAAATATCCGGCATTGAGGTTAGTAGCAGGCATGTCAGCTTTTCTCAAAATCCGTAAAGACTGATCATGCGGAGACTACCAGGCATCAGGCATCTCATCGAATTCGTCAAAGAACAGAATTCTACCTTCGATACTTCCAGCCCCACATACCGCTGGTGGTTGTTGGGCAATGTCATGATAGGCACTTTCATGGCCGTTCTCGATGCTACCATAGTAAATGTAGGGTTGCCTAAGATCATGGCTTCGTACGGTGTGGGGCTCGATAAGATTGAATGGGTGCTTACGGCCTATATGCTTTCCCTGGCCGTCATGCTTCCGACTTCGGGCTGGCTGGCTGACCGGTTCGGGTACAAGCGGGTTTACTTCCTTGGGCTGGCTCTTTTTACTTTAGGCTCTTTCTTTTGCGGCATGTCGCCCAACGAGGATATGCTGATCCTTTCGCGTGTAATACAAGGATTGGGAGCAGGATGTATCATGCCCGTAGGTATGGCTATAGTTACCCGCGAATTCCCCCCCGAAAAGCGGGGAATTGCCCTGGGTTTCTGGTCCATTGCCTCCGCAGCTTCGGTTTCATTTGGCCCCCTGATCGGGGGATACCTTGTGGATAATTTCTCCTGGCCCCTTATTTTCGACGTAAATATCCCGGTCGGGATTGCAGGAATGCTCGCTACTGCCATCATTCAGAAAGAATTCAGGACTAAAAACCGGCGTTCATTTGATGTAATCGGGTTTATTTCGGTCAGCATTTTCCTGCCCCTGCTGTTGTATGCGCTCACCGAAGGTAATGCCGCCACCAACTCAGGGGGTTGGCAGTCGCCCACTGTACTCGCCTGCTTTGCCATTTCCGCGCTTGCCCTGGCTGTCTTTTTAACTGCTGAATTCCTGGTAAAAGAACCGCTAATCGATCTGCGAATGCTAGGAAATTACAATTTCGGCATCAGTGCCCTGGTGGTATTTATTTTTGGTGTAGGCATGTTCGGAAGCACTTTCCTGATACCGGTGTACCTCCAGAACTCCATGGGTTACACGGCTATACAGGCGGGTTCGGTTTTCCTGCCCCTTGGTATGATACAGGGAGTGATTGCCCCCCTTGCCGGAATATTTTCGGATAAAATAAACCCCAAAGTTCCCATAATTTTCGGAGGACTGCTCCTGGCATTGAGTTTTTATATGAACAGCTTCATGTCGTACCAGACAGAACTTGATTATATCATGCTTACCCTATACATGCGTGGGCTGGCGATGGGGTTGATGTTCGGTCCGCTGACCACTATCTCGTTACTCTCAATCCCACGCCATAAAATGGCACAGGCATCAGGAATCAGTAACGTTATACGGCAAGTCGGTGGCAGTTTCGGTGTAGCTTTACTCACTTCTATATTTACCACCCGCATCGCGTTGCATTCCCAGTTGTACGGTGAGGCACTTCAGTCGTATTCGCCTGTTTATCATTCCGTAGTAAACCACCTGCAGGCTTATGTGACTTCTGTTACAGGGAATGCCGGCCCAAATGCAGCAAAACAGGCCCAATATATCCTCCAGACCAATATTACAAAGCAGGCTTTCATTCAAAGCATTGACGACGACTTTAAACTGGCCGCTATTATTACCCTGGTAAGCGTGATACCTGTTTTTTTCCTGAAAGGACGTAAACGAAAAGGTGAAAACGCTGGAATACCGGCAACAGTGCCTAAGCCTGAAACCGGGCATTGAGCATAACAGGCCAATTTCGTGCTACCAGCTTTTTCATCTCAATAATGACTGATCAACACAATAACGAAAAATGAAACTGAACTTCTTCCATACACCTATACTGCTGCTCACGGTCCTGCTTTCAACTTTTGTTGTGAACGCGCAGAAAACCTCCACCTTTTCCACAGCAGATTCCATCGACCTTGAGTCGGTCGTAAAAAGAGTGACGGAAACACATCCTTCGGTATTAAAAGCGCTGGAAGCGATTAATACGGTGGAGGCGGGCATTGGACTGGCAAAGTCAGCCGGTTATCCTGATATTGTCGCCGGAGCCTCATACACCAGGATTGGACCGGTACCCTCCATTACCATTCCCAATATGGGAACCTTTGAAATGGCTCCTGCCAATAATTACAATACATCGGTAGATGTGCACCAAACCATTTATGATTTTTCGAAAACGGAAAAGAATATACAACTGGCCGAATCGGGCAAGGCAATAGCAGAAAAGAATGTTGACCTGGTAAAGCAAAGACTCTCCCTGCTTACAATTACCAATTATTACGCTATTGTTTACCTGCAAGAGGCTGTTCATATAAAAGAAGTTCAACTCGGCAT
>JBAXXB010000218.1:0-8101 GCA_037128115.1 Bacteroidota bacterium | reverse complement strand
TACATTCATCAAATATCCGGCTTTGGGGGCTTGGCTCACTTCTGCATGGCTTGGTGATGCCTAACGCTCAAAAACCTTCCTTGAAAAACTACTGAAATTGTATAAGGCCGGTCCCTACGAAGCAAACTCTTCTTTGGGGTAACACAGTGGAACAAAGATTTGACTCTTCAGTATAATTTTCAGGGTGTAAGGACCGGCCTTATAGAAATTTTACAACAGCTGTAGCCGAAGGTAAAAAGCGAGGGCATGTGTGTAGCAAAACACAGCTTCACGTGCTGCCCGGATTTGGCAACCACTGTATCAAGCCTTGTTTTGCGAGCTTTACCGAGGCGTACAGATGTGTAAAATTTAAATAAAGCCTTGACCTTTTATTCGCCCATTGCTTATTTCTAAAGGAGCTCATGAGATCGCTGCGCTAAGTTGGTCCTTTTGTGTCATGACAAAAGGACGAAAAGAAAAAATCTATTTCCAGTTTGCTTTTTTAATCTTCAGCAAATATGCTTGATTTCCTGAATAAATTTGTCATTAAAATTGAAAATATACTCTGTTTTCGATGAATTCTTATAATGAAGTGAGTAATATCACTCCAGCACATCAAAATAATATCTTGCCTGAAAACCGATTTGATAATTAGTGATAAACGTGTTAATCACTTGTTAAAACAATTGAAACGCAAAATGGGCTTGGTTTCACTACTGTTTTTCTTTCTACAGGCTTAATCTCGACATAATTCAGGGAATTCGGGTAACATAATGACAATATGATGGTTGCCGATAGAACCTGCACTTAATTAGTGTGGAAAAAGTTTGGTAAAAGAGTACAAAATTCTTGTTTGGAACACACAGGCACTTATTTGTATTTCCAGGTAATTTTTAAGTTAATTCTTCTCTTATTTGCCGGCCGGATTAAACTATGACAGTGACAAGCATTTACTAAAGCTTTTGACCCGAAACCAGGAACAGAACAATAAAATCGGCACACATTGCAATTTCGAAACTATTCAGTACGTTTGAAGAAAAATACACCACACATGAAAATCCTGGTTATCAACATAAAAGAACTCGTCGGCATAGATGAAAAAGGGAAATCCTTTGTCGGCGGAGCCGAAATGGGGAAGCTCCATACTATTAAAAATGCTTTTTTGTTTATCGAAAAGGGCCTGATCCTGGAATACGGAAGCATGGAACACCTTTTTATCCCTGAAGACTGGAAGCGGAAAGGCATAAAGGTAGTCGATGCAAGCGGGAAACTGGTCTTCCCGTCGTTCTGCGATTCGCATACCCATCTGGTATACGCCGGCAGCCGCGATATCGAGTACGTGGATAAGATAAAAGGACTTTCCTACGAGCAAATTGCAAAAAGGGGAGGGGGCATACTTAACTCCGCCAAACAGTTGCACGAAGCTTCTGAAACTGAACTCATAGGCCAGGCGCTCGAAAGGCTCGAAGAAATTACCTGGACCGGAACCGGCGCCGTCGAAATCAAAAGCGGTTATGGGCTCAATACCGAGGATGAGCTGAAAATGCTGAGGGTCATCAGGGAACTCAAATCCTTATCACCACTCACGATTAAAGCTACTTTCCTGGGCGCTCATGCCATTCCCGCTGAGTATAAAGGTAAACAGCACGAATACGTCGATATGGTTATCAGCGAAATGATACCGCAGGTGGCTGCCGAAGAATTGGCCGACTATATTGACGTGTTTTGTGATAAAGGATTTTTCACCACCGACGATACCGAGCGTATATTGATGGCAGGCATGAAACACGGGCTTAAACCTAAGATACACGCCAATGAACTGGATTATTCGGGAGGTATACAGGTAGGAGTGAAGTATGGTGCTTTATCAGTCGATCACCTCGAATTTACAGGAGATGCAGAAATAGAGGCACTCAGTAATTCGGAAACTATGCCGACCATTCTCCCGGGAGCTGCCTTCTTTCTAAATATGGTTCACGCCCCGGCTCGTAAAATGATAGATGCCGGCCTGCCCCTGGCCCTGGCCAGTGACTTTAACCCCGGCTCATCGCCATCGGGCAATATGCAGCTGATACTCTCCATGGGTTGTATCATGTACCGAATGACTCCTGAAGAAGCCATCAACGCTACCACGCTCAATTCGGCTTATGCCATGGGCGTTAACGAAGAACTGGGTAGTATCACCATAGGCAAAAGAGCCAACGTTTTTATTACCAAACCTATACCCGGCATCGAATTTATGCCTTATGCCTTTGGCAGCAATAAAGTGGATGCGGTGATACTGAACGGGAAATTGCTTTAGGATTTTTGCCTGCTGTATTTCTAAGTACTTTGGATCTGGAAATAAATATTAAGTTGTCTTTCCGCAATCAGATAATAAATTCAGATACGGAACAGACGGGATACAACTATATGAAATTCCGATCAATATATTCCTGGAATATTTCTTTATACTGCTCGCTTACAGGTATATATACTTTTTCGTCGAAAACAATACGGTTCCGTTCTATAACCGTAACCTTTGAAAGGTTAACTATAAATGAACGGTGGATTCGCATAAACTGATCGAATGGAAGTTGTTCTTCTATACTTTTCAGGCTCAACTGGGTCGTTACAGGGTTGCTGTTGACCAGGTGGATTTTGATATACTCGTGCTGGCTCTCGATGTATTTTATATCGGCAAGCTCGATACGGATAAGTTTATACTCGGATTTTACGAATAGATGGCTTGCTGTTGTCCTGACGCTTTCCTTGCGATAGTTTGCAGTGAGTTCCAAAAGGTTCTTAACCTTATTTGCCGCTTTTATAAAATTGCTGAAGGTGATTGGTTTCAATAAGTAATCGACTGCTTCGACCTCGAAACCCTCCAACGCATATTCGCTGTAAGCTGTAGTGAATACAATATAAGGTTTGACAGTCAGCGCTTTCACAAATTCCATTCCGCTGATATCAGGCATATTTATATCGATAAACATGAGCTGAATATCGGTTGTGTCCATGATACTCATTGCCTCAAAGGCACTCCTGCATTCAGCCACCAATTCCAGGTATGGAACCTTCTGGATATAACCCGCTATTTTTTTTACTGCCAGCGGTTCATCGTCAATGGCTATACATCGTATGTTCATACCGGGATGGTGAGGTTAACTTCAAACTCATTTTCCTTGTCGGATATTTCCAGCTTGTAATCCTGTCCGAATAATAAATTCAGGCTTTTTTTGATGTTCTCCAGCCCAATTCCGGGATATTCATCGTACTGATTTACGCCAGTTTTATGTTTGCTGTTTTTAATGATACAATCCAGCGTGTTTTCATGGATAAGCATTTCAAAATAGATATAGGATTTCATCGGATAGCTTACTCCATGCTTAAAGGCATTTTCGAGCAACGAGATAAACAGCATGGGCGGTATTTTAATGTCCGGAATTTGTTCCGGAATTAGTATCGTAACTTCTACCTCATCCGAATGCCTGAGTTGCATCAGCGAAATAAAACTGTGAATAAATTCAATTTCCTTTTTTAATTCGATCGTGTTTTGAGCCGAATCGTAAAGCAAATACCGCATAAGTGTCGAAAGCCGTTCAACTGCATCCTGCGCTTTTTCCGTATCCATTTCAATAAGTGAGTGAATATTATTTAATGTATTCATGAAAAAATGTGGACTTACCTGGTGCTTCAATAGGGCAAGGTTGGTTTTGAGTTGTTCTTTTTCGGCATCTTTTCTTAGTTTCTCTTCATTTAACCATTTCGACATCAACTTAATTGTTGTTCCCGCACCAACTAATAAGATGCAAATAATAAGATTATCGGCAAAAGCCATGATGGGCGGTTTTCGCATGGGTGCATTCAGCGCAGGTAGCATAGATCCATCATGGTAGGGTTCAATTACAGAGCCGGGATGATGTGGAAAGCCTAATTCAGAGATCATGTTGACTGCAATTACCAATGCTAACAGGGTAGTTACTAAAACAAAGTAATTTGTGTATCTCTTTTTTAAAAGGAATCGGGGTACCAGGATATACACATTGACCAGGAAAACAACAAGAAATCCCGTTACATGATTCCAGTTTTTTATTACCCCGTGCCAATTAATATGCCCGGAACTGCGTTCGCTGAAATAAGGCACTGAATAAACAAAGGTCCAAACCAGTAAGTACAACAAAAATTCAATTTTCCCGCTGTCTAATCGGAGTGATTTCATTTTGCAAAGGTATTTAACTTCGTCAAAATTGTATTTTATAAATAACGTTCGGGAAGAATCCTAGCTGGTAGGTTGTACTTATTGACCGGCTTCTGTCATCATAGCTTTGCGAAAAAATGTTCTTGTTGTTCGTGATGTTTTGCAGGTCGATGGAAAATGACTGTGATAGTCTTTTAGTGCGACTGTTATGGGTATATCCAAGCTTGAAATCCAAACGGAAGTAATTGGCATAAAAAGCCGAAAATACATTAGGCGATAATTGTTCATGACCAACGGTACCGGATGCTTCCAGATCAATAGGTGTGTATGCCCTTCCCCCGGCATTGGTGCATTTCATGTCGGCTGAGATCCTGTTCCGTTTTTCGTTTCCCACACTCCATTCTTTCCCACCCAGGATATTGAATACGTATTTCCCGTTGAATGCTGTATTTCTTTCAATACCATCGCTTCCCTTGTATTTGGAACTGTATAGGGATGAGGTAAATAATCCATAATATCCGTGGCTGAAAAATTTCTCTACGGTCAATTCTATTCCATAGTTTGTCCCGCTTCCGTTATTTGCCAGGCTGTCTTCCAGATCGGTTTTAAAACCTGCACCGGTATTCAGCATGGAGTAGCTGCTCGAATAAGTATTTACCGGTACATTGTAGAGATATTGATAATACACTTCCGCTTTTAAGCGCCAGTCTTTGATGGGTTGCAAATCGTAACCCAACACAACATGATGGCTTTTGGTAAAATCAAGGTTCTTATTATTATAGACGTAGGAACCATCAGCAAGCTGTGTTTGTAAAAAATAAACATTAATAGGTTGCATTTGCGAATGAAGCCCATAGCCCAAAGTCAGGCTGCTTTTGCTATCTATATCATATTTAAGCCCCAAACGCGGCTCAACCGAAAGTGAATTATTCAGGAAAAACAGTTGGGAATGTATGCCCGCATTGAGTGTAAGTTTCTCGTTAAAACTGTATTTGGCATGAACGTAAGCCTGTGCCAGGTTGGTGTAGCTGTTATAATCCCAAATCTGCTTCCAATTATCAGTAATTCTTTCTTTTGTCCGGTAATACAGGTTCAACCCTATCAGTTCGTCCTGAATACCCACTTTTATAAACAACTTTGAACTTAATTTTAAATTGTAACTTGTAGCAAAATTATATCCAGTTTTGGTAACCTTATTATCAGACTTTGTATATGCGGAATCACTCCTTCGGTCAAAGTCATAATCCGTTTGCCCCGACTTTGAATAGTTTAACCCGATATTAGAGCTGAAATAGGATTTGCTGTTTAACTGTTTGAAGTGTCTTATTCCAATAATTCCAATTTTACTGCTCAAATCGTGCCCGCCTCCATTTCCATACAAAGAACCCGTATTTCCGCCTTCAATGTTGATGCTGCTTGTTGCCAGGATTCCAAATAAGGTAAACCTGCCAAATTTGCTGTTGCCGCTGTTCACATTAAAGGATAAATCCTGGTACGAAGGCAATGCTGTTGTGCCAATATCGATACCGGCTTTCTGTGCAACACCAGCCAATGCATAACGATAGCCCACCAGGTACGACGAGCCTTTTGACTTACTGATTGGCCCTTCGGTGGTAGCTTCCAGGCCGGTGATCAATCCTGCCTGCAGGGTGGTTTCCCGTTTTTGTGTATTCCCTGTTCTGAAACCCAGGTCGAAAACCCCGGCTGTGGCGTTGCCATATTCGGCAGGAAAAGCCGAAGTAAGGAAATCAGAGCTTTTGAGCAGGTTGGTGTTTAACGCGCTTACTGCCCCGCCGGTAGTGCCCACCGTTGCAAAATGGTTAGGGTTGGTAACATTCATTCCATCAATACGCCATAAAACTCCAACAGGAGAATTGCCGCGGATAACAATGTCATTCCGGCTGTCGTCGGGAGCGCTGACTCCCGCAAAATTGGCCGCCAGGCGTGCCGGGTCGCTACGCCCGCCTGCATACCGGTTCACCTCTTCGGTGGAGAATGTGCGGGCGCTTACAGGAATTAAATTGTTAATGGTTCCGGACTTTCGGTTAGCTGTTATGACCACTTCATTCAGGAGTTTAATATTTTCTTCCATGGCAATATCCAGTACAACTTCTTTTCCTGAAGTTACTACTACATTGGGTACAAAAACATCCTTATAACCGATGTACGATATTTTTACCTCATACCTGTCAGGAACCATATCAGGCAGAACATAATTCCCATTCGTGTCAGTTATCGTCCCTTTGTTTGATGTACTATTGACTATTTGAACCGTTGCACCCGGAAGCGTAGTTTGCGAAAGTTTGTCAGTAATTGTACCCCGTATGGTTTGCCTGTTGTTTTGGGAATAAGTGATTTGAGCGATGCATAGAAATACAAGCAGAATGGATTTATTCATATTTTATTATTTAGGTGAAAAGGGGAATTGTACGTTTAATTGGCTGTTACGAAGAAGACTTGAACTATAGTCTCATCTATTGATTCAGGGTTTTTGTACATCCGGCTTCAATAGTAAACACTTTGTCATTTATTTTCACAAACACATTTATCGAACTCAGGTTGGTAACCATGGTTTTGTCAACTGAGAATTTCAGGTTTTTAAAGGCATTGATATAATCAACCAGGTCTATTTGTGTTGTGTAGTATATATCCGTATTTTTAGAAATCATTTTGAAAAACTTCTCCACTTCTGCCCATTTGTTTCCGGGTCCCTCATACTCCCAACTATGTCCCCACACATAAAACAAGGCTAATGAGTTCGCCTTTAGAAAATCATTTGCAAGCTGGTAAAATTGTGCTAATTCCCTTCTGTCGTTTGCCGTGTCGTTGGGTATATAATTTGTTTTACCGAATAAATGAATGGTAGGTTGCCATTTAAGCATATCTGCGGGCAAACTGAAATTGTAAGTATCGCCTACTGTTCGCGCGTATTCGATACCTAAACCGCTTATTGCCTCAACTACAAAATCGTTGGTATTGCCAAACGGATACGACATCCCACGAACCGGATAACCCATCAAACGTTCCAGTTCTTTTCTATCATCCAGCACTTCATAAATCACATCAATTTTCGATAAAGTAGTCAGAGCCGGGTGATTAGCTGTATGACCTGATACTTCGTGTCCTTTGTACAGGTTTTTAATTTCCTCTTTGGTGAGATAATCTTTTGTTCCGAGTTTATTGGAATTGAGATGAAAAGTCCCGACAAGACCATACTCATTCATCAAGTTCACCAAATGCTTGTCGGCAACACGACCATCATCAAAACTCAATATCAGTGCTTTGGACTTGCCTTGCGGAAAAAGCATTTCGATTGGAATACTGCTCTTTGCGGGAGCAGCATTGGTTTGAGCATTAACTGAATTGATAACAGTTAGCAATGCAACGATTAGAATCGTAAGATTCAGTTTAGTTATCATAATTTTCATTTATTTAATTGCCCTTACCAGACGTACATAGTTTAACACCCGTTCCTCTCCTTCGCCGGTTCCGACTATCTTTTTGTCAAAGCGCAAAGCACCGGCACCGTGAAGGTTTTCTCCATTTCCATCTTCTGCCTGACCAACAGCCACATACCATGCAGAAGGATAAGAACCATTTGCTGATGACATAGCCGAAGTACTTGTCCAGTAATAAGGATAGTCAGCCTTTCCCCCATCGTTTAGAATACCGGTACAACTGAACAGTGCATTTATTGCCGGGCCTACATTGGCAGGGTTAGTTGCATACGGCGAACGTGTGTAATCGACCAAACTTTGAAGTTCTTTCGAGTTAGGTAACCGCCAATCGTTGTGCCCCATATAATTTGCGTTATTCTGCTTTTGAGCATATGCCAGTGCGTGTTCCCAATCCATTCCCGAACCATTGTCGGTTTGTTGCCACATTAAGCCGGTAGCTAAATCGGAAATAGTACCATCGTTGTTGTTTTGGAATAAATTGACG
>JBAXXB010000217.1:0-8137 GCA_037128115.1 Bacteroidota bacterium | reverse complement strand
CTGTATACTTCCATCCTCAAACTTTACACGGTACTCCTGCCGCCAGAGCGACAAATCAATTGCCGAAGTATGTATAGCCGCAACAACTGCATCGTAATCATCGGGGTGAATACGGGTGAATACCAATGATGCATCATCGGCTACTTCGTCTGGACTTACCCTGTATATGTCGCGTATGCCTTCGCTTGCGAAAGGGAAACTGGAAGTGCCGTCGGGGTGCAAACGGTACTGGTAAACCATACCCGGTAAGCGGTCAGCAATCTTTTTCAGTCTTTCCAGGGCCTCCTGCAATGCTGCCGAGGCTATGTTGCGTTTATCCGCTTCGGCTTCCAGTTTTTCGTTGGTTTCGGCTAATTGGGCCGTTCGTTGAATTATTTTTTCTTCAAGGGTTGTATTGAGTTCTTTTATTTCTTTTTCTGCGAGTATACGGTCTGAAATATCCCTCACAAAAGTCAGTACATTTTCATTTCCAAGCGGGGCCATACGGGCTTCGTAATGGCAAAGGCTGCCCCGGTTCATTCCTGAGTATTCGTAAGCTATTAGCTTTTGTTCTTTAATGCAGGTATTTATATTTTTCAGGTGAATACCGGTGGTATATTTGTCAAAAAAAGCGCTGATATTTGAACCGATAACCTGATCGGCCGGGGCAAGCAATACTTCGGGGGTATTGGTATAATATTCCAGGTTAGTGCCATTTTTATCCATCACGAATATCAAATCGGGTATGGCGCTGACAATGGCATTTAGCCGGTCATTCTGCTCCCTGATTTTATCTTCCGTTATTTTACGATCCGTAATATCTTCCTCAGTAGAAAGATAATTCGTAATTATCCCGCTGTTGTTGAACACAGGAGTAATGGATGCCATAACCCAGTGTAATTCCCCGTTTTTCTTCCTGTTGTGGAGTTCCCCTGTCCATCCTTTTCCTGTGAGAATGTTTTGCCAAATCAATTTATACTCTTCCTTAGACTTTTCTCCTGAGCTCCAGATGCGTGGGTTCTGGCCGATTAATTCTTCCTTTGAAAAACCAGTCATCTCCAATGTCTTAGGGTTCACGTATTCCAGGTTCCCTTTGAGGTCGGTAATACAGGTCATGATCGGGCTTTGCTCGATAGCCAGTGAAAGTTTGTGTATGCCTTCTTCGGCACCCTTGCGTTCGGTAATTTCCCAGGCCAGGTCCGAAAGCAGGGAAACCATTTCGATATCCAGTTCATTATAATCCGAAGTTTTGTTGCCTACCCCGACAATAGCTACAATGCTGCCGTTGCGGAATATAGGTATCAGTAATTCGCGGGTGATAGGGGCATGCCCTGCAGGCAATCCTTTGCGGTGCAGCAGGGAGGGATAATCGTTGTGGATCACCGCTTTTTGCTGGCGGACACAATCAACCCACACACCTGCTTTATCGATGTCGTAATGCTGATCCTGCAGCTGCTGCCGGCTCATGAGTTTAAGTGTATTCGTCGACCAGCTCTGGAGTTTTAGTGTAAGCTGGTCAGCATTTACCGCGTGAAAGAAGCCTATCTGGCTATCGGTAAGCATTTCCAGTTCATCCAGCAGTTTTTGCTGGACCTCGTAACGCGAATGCATACGGGCAAATTCGCTCAGGCGCAGCCTGGCCATCATTATCTTTTCGTTGTTCCTGCGAATGGTCACATCCCGGTATTTCCATAAATGGCCGTTATAAACAGTGTCGAGGTATGTGGGGATATAGTCTCTTTCGAAATGCCGCCCGTCAACCAGTTCGAGTTCGTTATTGAATACGGCTTTCCGGTTGCTAAGAATAAGTTTTATATCAGCTATGAATTTTTCGGGATTTTTAAAATTATGTTTACTCTGTTCGGCTGATTCGGAGCAATCGGCACCCGTAAGAGCCTCAGGCGGAGCCGGGATTGCGAACATATCGCAGAACAACTGGTTGGTTAATAGTATTTTGCGGTCCGAATCTTCGAGCAATATGCCTTCCTGGAGGTTGATAATCAGGTTCGACAGGAGCAAAGTTTTATTCTGCAAAGCATCCTGTGCAAGTTTGCGGCCGGTAATATCGCTGAAAACCCCGTTCGCACCAAGATAATTGTTGTTGAGGTCGAACCGGGGTGTGGAATTCACATGTATATACCTGGTATTCCCTTTCTTTGTTATAATTTGAAGCTCATATTCGTTTGATATGCCCGATTTTCTTTTGCTGGACTGGTATTTAATTTTATTTTTTTCGTCCGGATGTAAAAAATCCATCAATGAGGTCCCAACCAGTTTGCCTTCCTCAAGTTCAAATATTCGTTCGGCAGCCGGGTTTGCAAATTCGAAAATTTCGTTTTGATCAACCACTCCGATACCGTCAGCCTGGGAATGTATAATATATTCTAATTTCTTTTCGCTTTCAAGCAGGGCATTTTCTGTATGTTTGCGCTTACTGATGTCGCGCATACTCCCGGTTATTTTTTCGGGATTACCCGATGCATCAAAATTAAGTTTTGACGAAATAGCCAGGGGTACAACAGACCCATCTTTATTCAGGAATAGTAATTCATAATCGGTTACGTGTCCCTGCTTACTTAATTCGAGGTAGAATGTATCACGGTCTTCCTTATTGGCGTAATACCCGGTGAGTGATTTGCCAATCAGTTCATTCCTGCTGTACTGTCCCTTCGTGATTGTTTCGATGGAAGGACTGATATCGAGCAGTATGCCTTCAAGGGAAGCCTCGTAATAGGCATCCAGCACATTTTCGAAAATATTACGGTATTTTTCCTCGCTTTTCTTTAGCCTGTCTTCGGCCAGTTTTTGGTCGGTGATGTCGGAAATATTTGAAAGTATATGCGGTTTATCCTGAAGCAGAATAACATGAGCGGAGATGATGCCTGTACCTATAGTATCATTTTTCCTCCTGAATAAGAACTCCATTTTGTTCACGTCCCGGCCTTCCTTTAGTTCCGATACGAGTTTACGGCGATCATCTGCATTCACCCACAGGTTGAGCGCTGTGGAAGAATCGGAAAGGGCTTCCTCACAGGAGTATCCCGTCATAAAAGTAAAAGCCTGGTTGACTTCGATGAATTTCCCGTCTTCCACTCTTGTGATTGTAATGGCATTCGGTGAAGTGAGAAATGTCTTTGCATACTTCTCTTCACTTTCGAGTAAAGCAGTTTCGGCAAGTTTTCGTTCGGTAATATCGGTAAGAGTGCCGGTTCCCCCTACGGTTTCCCCATTTTCGAGGATGGCCGTAGTGGATGAGCGAACCCAGCAGGTTGCCCCCGATTTATTGATGTACCTGTATTCCAGGTATGAATAATCCCTTTCACTGAGAGTTGACAGTCTTTCTTTAATCGAAAGGCGGTCGTCGGGATGAATAAAACTGATGATGTTTTTGCCGGTTACCTCCTCTGGGGTATAGCCTAATACCCGTCTGACCGAAGGGCTCACATACTTAATAATACCTGTTAGCGAAATCTCGTATACCACGTCATTGATGGATTCGACCAGGTTACGATATGTTTCTTCACTTTTTGTGAGTTTCTCCCTGGCTGTATTCCTTTCGGTAATATCGTGAATCATAGAATACAAGAGGGTTGAGGTCCCGAAAGGTATGGGGCCGGAATATACCTCCACATCACGGATTTCTCCGTTGGCAAGCCGGTGTTTGAAAAAGAAATGACGCCGCTTTTCTTTTATGGCATCCCGCATTTCCTTTTTTACTTCCGATGGGGATAACGTATTGATTTCACTGATATTTTTCCTGCAGATTTCATCGATCCTCCATCCGTAAAAATCGCAGGCCGCCGGATTTGCATCCTTGATTTCACCGCTTTCGGTGTCAATCAGGAGCATTACGGAATGGTTATTATTAAATAGGGATTTATAACGATCTTCGCTTTGGTTAAGGTTTTTCTCCGAAATTTTATACGTATCGGATCGTTCTTTCTGAAGTTCTTCGTTTTGTATCTCCAGTTCAATCCGGGAAACCTCCAGTTCATGTAACAGTTTTAATATTTCGGACTCCGAAAGGTTAGAATGATTTTCCGAGTGTGCTATTTTCTTATATCGGTCTTCAGCCATCTGGCGAAGGCTGGCAGCAGGAGTGGGATCAGCTTTTTTCATGATAAAATAAATAAACCTGTTAATGATACAAGGCCGATAGGCAAAAGGTCCCCGCTTTCTGAAAACAAAATTCAGAAGGAATTATTCTTATGAGAAAAGAAGGTTGGGAAGGAGTAACCTGAATCGGGAGTCGTTGAGCATTACGGGTAAATTAGAGTAAACTGAGTTTAGAGTATCAGGTAGTTTGAAGAAATCCATGCTTCAGTTTATCACAGATTTCTGCTTGTTTGTGAGACAAATATAAGCAAATTATTTTACCTGTGAAGAGGAAAAAAAAGATTGCAGGAAAATAAACCGGCAAATCCTGAACGAGAGAATGTAGAATCTGATACACTGATAGTTAACTGGTCTATAGTAGGATAAATAGGTAAAGTACAGGGAATTCACAATGGAGCAAGGGGCTGAGATTCTATGGTTAAGGACCAGTCAGCCTGAACCAAAATTAAATGAAAGAGGCTGGCAAGCAGACAGGCTCAATTTCGGGCTAATCGAGGGCGAAATTAGTATTCGTTTAATTGTCACAACTACAGGTAAAACAAAATTCTCAGATCCGGGGTCTCTTCTCGTGAGGATTACCTGCAATTTACTACAAATGACAAGCCCTATTGTAGTAAAATAATCGATTATGCCGGGCTGAAAGTTAAAATTTTTACTCGTACCTGAGTGCGTCAATAGGGTCGAGTTTGGCTGCCTTTACGGCCGGAATAATCCCTGAGGCCAGTGCTACTACAAAGCACACTACTACACCCCATATAATCCAGTTCCAGGGAATAATGAAGCTGGTGCCTATGGAGAGAGCCAGGGCATTGCCTATAGCAATGCCGAGTATGATGCCAAGTAGTCCCCCGAATTGTGCAATAACGATTGCTTCGGCAAGAAACTGGTTGCGGATGGTATGCCTGGTGGCACCGATAGCTTTGCGTATACCAATTTCACGGGTGCGCTCGGTAACCGAAACCAGCATAATGTTCATCAGGCCTATGGCGGAACTCAGCATAGTAATGGCTGCTATGATCACTGCGGCAAAGCGCAGGTAGCTCAGGCTGTCGAATAACATATTGGCAAGGTTGTCGCTCTTGGATATATCAAAGCTATCTTCGTCCCCCACTCTAACCTGGCGTACGATCCTGAAAATACCGGTTGCCTCATCAATGGCGGCTTCCAGTTTATCGCCGTCGGCGACATGCACATTTATGCTGTACGAAGCATTGGGCCGCGCAAATTTTTGCCTTGCATTATTGATAGGAACCAGGCAAATGTTATCAGGATTGAATCCCATGCTCGATCCCTTTTCTTTCAATACCCCGACAATAAGGTAACGCCCCGGTCCTATGGTTATAAATTTGCCGACAGGATCTTCCTTGTTCTTAAATATTTTCTTAATAACAACTGTCCATCAAAATTTTGATGCCTACGCTTTAGGTTTAAACAATTCACAAAAACAAGAGTGGACAAAAGTAAAAGGGCGTTTTAGAGAAATTACATTTAATGAACCTGTAGAACAATTACTTTATTTAGCCTCAGAGAATAAAAAAGAATCCTCATTAATAAAGAAGTATTCAAGAAACATATCTAAGTCTATAGAATTAATTATAGAATCAAAATCATTTAATGTAAATGAGAAATATGTAAAATCAATAGCACAAAAATTATTCCCATTAGATATAATATCAGCTTATGTACTAACAAAATCACTTCAGAAATACGGACAAAATGAGCGATCACTTTTTTCATTTTTAGAATCAACTGATCACACAGGTCTTTCACAACACGAAAAAATAAAAAATGGTTTTTATGGCATCCCAGAAGTTTATGAATTTCTAATATTTAATTATTTTGCATTTCTTAATTCTAAATACAATCCAGATTTTTCAGGTTGGAAATCAATAAAAATAGCATTAGAAAAAGCAGAAAGTGCTTTTGATGTAGAATTAAATTCTGCACTTAAAATCATCAAAATTATAGGCTTACTAAACATTAATTCTCAAGCCGGGGCAAATTTAAGCAAAGAGTTCCTTATCGAATATTGTGATACCTGTACAGAAATAAAAAAATCTAGCGCTATAATTGATGAGCTAATTAAGAAGAAAATAATAATATTTCGCAATTACAACAAACGTTTTGCATTTTTTGAAGGAACCGATCTAGATATTGAAATAGCATTAATTGAAGCAAGTGGCAAGGTGGATGATGTAACAGATGTAGTTACACTATTAAATAAATACTATCAATTACCCCCTATTATTGCAAAAAAGAGTCTGTATTTAACCGGGACTCCTCGATTATTTGAATATAAAATTTCATCTTCTCCAATTAACGATATTCCATCTGGAGATATTGACGGTTATATAAATTTAGTTTTCAGTGAGAAAAATTTAATCTCTGAAATAAAAGCACATTCATTAGAAAACAAAGAGGCTGTTATTTATTGTTATTACAAAAATTCTAAATCAATAAAAGATTTACTATTCGAAATAGAAAAAACAAAAAAGGTTATTGAAGAAAACTCTGATGATAAAGTCGCTATCAGAGAATTAAATAATATCATTTTACATCAACAAAACTTACTTACTCATAAAATATTAAATAATTTTTCAACTAATCGATCAGAGGTTTGCTGGATATATAATGGTGAAATCTTAACATTTAAAAACAAGAGAGTTTTCAATAGTAAGCTTTCAGAAATTTGTGATAATGTCTATTTTAAAGCACCTGTTTTAAATAATGAGTTAGTAAATAAACATAAAATTTCTGGTTCAATTCATTCTGCAAAACGAAACTATTTAAAAGCATTAGTCAACAATTGGGATAAGCCACAACTTGATTTCCCAAAAGATAATTTTCCTCCAGAAAAAACCATTTACCTTACTTTACTTGAAAATAACAACATTACACTTTATTCAGACAAGATTATATCAAGCATAAAGCCAAATGATATAAACAAATTTGATCTACTTTGGGAAGTTTCAATAAGTTTCCTAGATAGCGCTAAAGTATCTAAGCGATCAATAACAGAGTTTATTGATATACTTAGCAAAAGACCATTTAAATTAAAACAGGGCCTTATTGATTTTTGGGTACCTACATTTCTTTTTATTAAAAGGGATGATTTTGCTTTATTTGACAAAACAAGTTACATTCCAAATATTTCAGAAAATGTATTAGACCTAATAGGAAAAAACCCTGACCATTATGAAATAAAAAGCTTTTCAATTGATGGCGTAAAACTTGATATTTTCAACAGCTATCGACTCATTATTAATAAAGAATCTAAAGAAAAATTAAGCAACTCTAGTTTTATAGAAACTATTAAACCATTTCTCACTTTCTATAAAGATTTACCAGAATACACCAAAAATACTACTAGGTTATCTGAAGGTGCATCTTCAATAAGAAATGTAATTGCTAATTCTAAAGATCCAGAAAAAACATTTTTTGAAGAATTTCCAAATGCATTAGGCTATTCTATAAATCAAATTCAGCAATCAAATGCCAATCTAAATGAATATATCAAAAAATTGCAGTCAGCAATCAAAGAACTTAGAACTGCATATGACGAATTACAAAACAGATTTGAATCATATATTGTTAATGAAATCATTGGCCAGGAACAAAATTTTGAAGAATACAAAGAGAGTTTGCAAAAAAGGTATTCAAATTTAAAAAAACACATGCTTTTACATAAGCAAAAAGTATTTGTTCAAAGATTAGATTCAAAAATAGAAGATAAAAAAGCTTGGTTGAATTCAATAGCTCAAGCTTTAGTAAATATTCCGCTAGAAAAATTTAAAGATGAAGATGAATTAGTTGTATACGACAATTTAAAATCTATTATTTTAGAATTAGATAATTTAACAGCTATATCTAACTCCAATTTTAAAGAGGACATTGAAGAAGTATTCGATTTACAAATAAACTCCTTTGTTGATGGCTTGAGCAAACAACTAGTTAGATTACCCAAAAACAAGAAAAAAGAAATTAATAAAATACAAGAGTCATTAAAAGATCATCTTTCAGATGACAAATCATTGAATATTGC
>JBAXXB010000216.1:0-8138 GCA_037128115.1 Bacteroidota bacterium | reverse complement strand
CCCCTCGTCCAGTCTCAAATCCCAAATCCTAAACCCCAAAAATGGCAAGAATACTGATCATCGACGACGAACGCGCTATACGCAATGCCTTACGTGAAATACTGGAATATGAAAAGTACCTGGTGGATGATGCCGAGGATGGCCCAAAGGGTCTGGAATTAATTTCGCAAGAAAGCTACGACGTCATACTTTGTGATATCAAAATGCCAAATATGGATGGCATCGAAGTACTCGAAAACATCCAGAAGACTACTGATGCACCGGTTGTGATGATTTCGGGTCACGGGACCATAGAAACTGCCGTTGAGGCCATCCGAAAAGGCGCCTACGACTATATTGCCAAACCTCTCGACCTCAACAGGTTGCTGATCACACTGCGCAATGCCATGGACAAATCGCGCCTTGTTACTGAAACTAAAACACTCAAACGCAAAGTAAGCAAGCAGTACGAAATGATAGGTGATTCGCCTGCCCTGTCCAGGATCAAGGATATGATTGAACGGGTAGCACCTACCGATGCCCGGGTGCTTATCACCGGCGAAAGCGGTACCGGCAAGGAACTGGTTGCTCGCTGGCTGCACGAAAAGAGCCACCGTGCCGAGGGGCCTTTTGTTGAAGTGAACTGTGCTGCCATTCCTTCCGAATTAATTGAGAGTGTGCTCTTCGGCCACGAGAAAGGCTCGTTTACCTCCGCCATCAAGCAACGTAAAGGCGATTTTGAGCAGGCTACCAACGGTACCATTTTCCTGGACGAAATAGGCGATATGAGCCTCTCGGCGCAGGCAAAAGTGCTGCGGGCACTGCAGGAAAACAAGATTATGCGGGTTGGAGGCGAAAAAGACATACCTGTAAATGTGCGCGTGCTGGCAGCCACCAACAAAAACCTGCTTGACGAAATTGCCGCCAAGAACTTCCGCGAAGACCTGTATCACCGCCTGAGCGTGATCCTGATCAAGGTGCCTTCGCTCAACGAACGCGAAGAAGATATACCCATGCTTGCCCATTATTTCGTGGGTCAGATCTGCGAAAACAACGGCAGGCCACCCATACAGTTCACGGATGATGCCCTCGCAGATCTGCAAAAAATTAAATGGACCGGCAATATACGCGAACTTCGCAATGTAGTAGAACGCCTGGTAATCCTTTGCGACAGGGAGATCACGGCTGAAGATGTGCTGATGTACGCACAACCAGCCAGGAGATAAGATTTACCGTGGTGAAGGTAGTATAGCTAGAAGTTTGAAGGAAGAGTGTTGAAAAAAAAATGCATCGAAGGTTGTTCACACGGGACTTATTCTATTTGTACCATCCGTGATAGCACATTGAAAAACCAGCTTATTTTAACGGTATTCCTCCGTCGGGCAATTGAGCAGGCGGACCATAGGCAGGGTTCGACAGGAAGATATCATCGCGCAGGGTTTTGATAAACGCAAGCAGGTCGGCCTTATCGGAGGGGGTTAATTGCACACCTCCATCATAGGCATGGTGCATAAGCGGGTGTACATAGGGCGACCAGATAATGCCCTGGGAATAAAAATCAATTACCTCTTCCAGAGTTTTGAAGCGGCCATCGTGCATATAGGGACCGGTAAGTTCGATATTCCGGAGTGTAGTTGCCTTGTAAGCCCCATGATCCGAAGCATTGCCGGTAACGGAGAAGCGGTCGCGGGGGTCATTGAAAACAGAATCTTTCCCGTTGTTATAAAACAGGTTGGTGGTAAAGAGCGGGTTGCCCGAACCTCCATGGCAATGGAAGCAATCGCCCCCATTTTCGGTCATAAAAAGCACGTAACCATTCAGCTCCTGGGTGCTAAGCTGTTGTTCGCCACGCATATACTGGTCGAATTTCGAGTCGGACGAAATAAGCGTGCGCACAAACTGGGCAACGGCCCGGCCTATATTCTTCATGGTAACGATTCGGGAACCGAATGCTTTTTCGAACAGTTCAGGGTAACCAGCAATGTTTTGAATCATTGCTTTTGTTTTATTGGTATCGCCCGAAAATTCATGCGGAGCCGCTACAGCCATGCTTACTACATCCTCTATATTGCGTTTCGATGCATCGGGATTGCTTTCCGAAATCTGCCCCGACCAGAGGTAACCCGATTCGTTCCATACCAGGTTGATCATGGGAAGCATATAGTGAGGCGTAACTATGCCGGTTATCCCGAATGGCCTTCCGCCTTTAAATTTGGGGTGATCTACACCGCATTCGAATGAGCTGGATTGCAGGTGGCAGGTGCCGCAACTCATCATGCTGTCCGTTTCGGTGTGCCCCGACATACGGCCGTCATAAAACAGGTAACGGCCCAGTTCCACGCCTTCCACTGTCATGGGGTTATCGGCAGGAATGTTCATACGGGTAGGGAAAAACTTCGGGATCTTTACCTGGTAAGGAGTGGCATTCGAAGCCTGATCATCGTGTTTACAGGAAGATGCCAACCACAGCAGGGACGTTAAAGCTGCCATCCGGGCTACAATCTTTATAACACGAAACGGCGCCTTCATCAAAGTGACTTCTGATTTATATATATTGATAACGTGGAATTAGAGACCGCACCTGAGAAATAGAAATCCACACTTCCCCTCTCTCCTATTTCACCTCCTGCTGAAGAAAACCAAGCTTAATCTGCTAAAAAATACGTTCCAGGCAGAACTTAGTTATGATACACAATGTCTGTTCCCACGTGTGATACCTGGAAGGCATGAGCCCCGTTTTCGCAGGCTTTATGCATGGCATCCTGGTTCTGCATGATTTGCCCGCCCGTGACATTCCAATCCCATACGATAGGCGCTTCGAACCATTTTTCGATATTCATGGTAATAGTAAATACATTGCTAAGGGTACCCGCTTGCACATGCAGGGGAAGCGTCACGGTAAAATAATTCGGGGAGAAAGTGGTTCCGTCGCTGTTCATGCCTTTACCCAGGTGCAGGTTAAACGCTTTGATGGTATCATTTTCGGCCTTCCATTTCCCGTTCATTTTCAAATTGTGATATCCTCCGCCCATAATATCAGGCCAGAACATATCCCTTTCCGGAGGATTTACGAATAATCCGGTCGCATTCTTTGCTTCGGTGATCCCCACTACAAAGGATATGCTGTCGTAAACGGTAACCGGCAAACGGTTCACCGGGCTCCAGGTAAGTGTAGCCGGTATGTCCAGGTCCACGTAATGTATGGTAGTGTCGGGGGATGCCGGTATGAGTTGCCCGTCGGAAGTTTTAATTGTAATGTCCGAAATGAAATACTGCAACTGGTCAACCTCGTATACATTACCAGCTTGGTTAGTATAATTCATCACACCGCGCTGCAATTCATAGCCGTTCAGATTATGCTTGAATATAAACTGCGGGGCAACAGGCTTATCGTGTTCTTTGCCGCATGATACAGTGATCAGTGGCAGGCATATCAGGGTTATAGCCCAGCGGAATAGGGGATTTTTCATCTTATATTGTTTGTTTTTTACTGGTCAGGTGGAACTCGCCCTGAAGTATATCATTCCCATGAGTGTCAGGATTATTGTCAAGGCTCAGTTCCGGTCAATTGTTTCGTTCGACTATTAACGCACAAAATTAACCTTTATTACGCTTTGTGCGACTTTGCTGCCCCCTGAAAAACTCTGCCTGAAAGCATGACCGAATTGTCACTATCTTTGCACCCCTTTAAAACAAAAGGAGAAAACTATACCACATATGCACCGCATAATCCCGGGAGCCTGCTTAGGCAAAGGGACAGCACATAAACAGCCTACAGAATGAATTTCAAACCAGGAGATAAAGTAAGGTTTCTGAACTCCACAGGAGGAGGAACCGTAGTGAAGGAAATTAACGCATTTATGGTCTCGGTAGCTATCGAAGATGGTTTCGAGATACCCACTCTTACCAGCGAACTAGTTGCCATTGAACCTGCCGGGACATCGGGAGACCTTTTTCTGAATAAAAACGAACGCAGGGTCGACACACCTAAAAAACCGGAACCTGTTGTGGTACCCGAGGAAACCGAACCCGACAGGACCAGCCGTATTGTTATGCGGGGCGACGGTTCGGCAGCTCCTTCAGGCGTATACCTGGCCTGGGTTCCACAGGATCAGCTGCGATTGCTGGCCGGTCCACTGGATGTATACCTGGTAAATAATACAGCCTCTGACATACTCTATAGTTTCTTCCTGAAGGACGCCGAAGGAAATTTTTCAGGTATGGACTACGGTTCTGTCCCACCGGAATCGAAACTGGTCATCGAAAGCATAGTGCGTGAAGACATAGGCACCTGGTCGAACGGGGTGATACAGGTCATATTCTTTGCCGAAAAAAACGAGAAAGTACTGATGCCGGTAAGCGCCACCTTCAGGATAAAAGGCTCCCTGTTATACCAGGACGGCAGTTACCACGAAACCCGTTTCCTGGCTAACCGCAAGGCTATCGTTTACACTGTATGCGAGTTAAGCCGCGTTCCCAGTACCTACGAGCAAATACTAAACGAGAAAGAAAATCACGAACCCTTGCCTGCCGCTGCCGAACGCTTCAGGCCCGAGACAGCCATCGACCAGCACCGCACGGCACCGGGTGAAGCCGAAGTGGACCTTCATATTTCAGCTCTGCGTGAGGATTATGGCAAGTTATCGCCACACGAAATCCTTGGCATTCAGATGGGTTATTTTGAGCGTATGCTCGGAAGCGCCATTGCTTTCCGCTTTAACCGGGTAGTCTTTATTCATGGTATTGGTAACGGGACGCTGAAACAGGCCATTATACAGCGCCTCGAAGAATACCAGGATGTGGAATTCCGCACTGCCTCGTTTGCCAAATACGGAAACGGAGCCATTGAACTGATTATCCACCGCACCCAATAAAAGTTAAAGCGTTTTGATCCATCGGGCAGCAGTAATGATGCAGCCTGTGTAATGGCCTTGTTCTGTAACGAAATTCCTTAAATACCTCCATATATGGAACTAAAATCAGGAAATGTCAGACTTCGTGGTTTACGCATATCCGATGCCGCCCGCATGGCCGAACTGGCCAACAACGAAAAAATAAGCCGCAACCTGCGCGATGGGTTCCCTAACCCGTATAAGCTTGCCGATGCGAAGTATTTCCTGGAGCGTTTCTCCAACCAGGACCCGGTTACTTTCTTCGGGATCGACTTTGAAGGGGAATACGTAGGGAATATTTCGCTGGTCCCGGGGCAGGACATATACCGTTACTCAGCCGAGATCGGGTACTTTATCGGCGAGCCCTACTGGAACAAAGGCATTGTGACCAAAGCCGTAAACCTGGTAACGGAATATGGTTTCACTACCCTGGGTGTGAGTCGCATCCATACAGGTGTATTTGAATACAATACTGCTTCTCAGCGGGTACTCGAGAAATGCGGGTTTACGAAGGAAGGTGTATTCCGAAAATCTGTCTGCAAGCTAAACCGCCTCTGGGACGAAGTTCGGTATGCGAAAATCAGGCCGGAGATATAATAGGATTTAGGGATTAGGGGTTGGGGATTAGGGATTTCCCGGATTTACATTTTCCCCGGAGTGGGAATTAGAGACAATAGGACTTGGGTTAAATGGAGATGAAAAGAACGGAGGAACTCCGGCTTCCAGATGATTATGTTATGAAATCACTTCATTAAGAATCCTATTTATTGACTTGACTCCGAACCTGCCTAGTGCATCAGTGAAGCCCATCGGCCCTGGCAATTTTCCTGACTTCGACAGTGTTGCCTTCACCCTGCAATATAGGGCAGCCCCTGGCAAATTCAACAGCGGCATCCGCCGAAACGGCTTCCAATAGCACATACCCTCCAATAGTTTCCTTTATTTTACCAAAAGGTCCATCGGTAACCAGTCCATGCGAACTTACTACTTTGCCTTCGTTGAAAGATAGGCCGTTACCACCTGTTATCCTGTTCGGGGCTGCAATGCCTGCCATCCATTCCATTGTCTGTTTCATCCAGGCCTGCATTTGTTCGGGGGAAGCTATTTTGCTGCCATCCTCATGCCTGAAGATCAATATAAATTCGTCCATGGTGTACAGTTTTTATTATTGAATGTATCGTCTGATAATAATCTGCTCACTTTCCGGGAGCAGCAAAAGCATTTGTTTTTGGGATACCAAATTTAGTTTATTAATGCAGATCTGTTTCAGTACCTGTGAAAACAAAAATCCCCTTACCATCCGGACTAGCAGGGGATTTGGCCCCGGGATGCTGGATATAGGATTAAGGTTGGCGAACCCTTTCTCCTATCAATCCCTTCGGGCAGTGGGTGTGCAGGCGTATGTTATTGCGCCGGGGGTTGATCTGAAGCAGGGAGATCATCAGCAGCACTATGGTTTTGCTCGTTCACAATGCTCTGGTCGAAATATTGATTTACCCTTTCAGGATGGCCCATGTGGATAAGGATGATTCGGAGAAGGTTTATAAAAGCCTGCTCGTTCATAGCGGCAATGGCACTATCCCAGGAAGATCCGGAATCATCCCTGGTTTCTTTTTGCCCCTGCTGCTGCCCGCGCACCGAATCGTACTGCAGCTTTAAAGCCGTAAATTCGGCAGGCAGTTCCGACCCTAACACATCAGCGTAATGCGTAAAGGCAAGTATCACCTGGTCGAAGAGTGAGTCGGCATTACCTTTGGTCATTTGCTGGTAAGCCGTGCGGCCCTTCGGGAAAAATTCGAGGTAGGCCGGTGTGTTTTTGTCAAAATGTGTAAGCACAAGTGCTTCGCTTTTCAGTATCTTCTGCCTGAAAAGGTCGAGTGTCTGATCTACATTCAACGTACTCGATTTAAGCAGTGTTCTGCTGGTACGGGTATCGCTATGGCATTTCTGAAGTTGCGTATACCTCTGGTTGGTTTCGTCGAGCAATTCCCTGAAGGGCTCTCCGTTTTCGACTGCCTGGCGCAAACGAAAGTAATGGTCCCCAAAAAACCTGGCAATCCTGTCGCGCCCGGCAGTGATGCTCTCAAAAGGGTTTTCGGCATAATGTTCTAGGAGTTTCATGGCCTCAAATTAAATAAAGGGTTTTCAGATAATTCAAAATCACGCTGCAATATAGCACAATATATCCGGAAATGCAAAATAAACTTCGTATAATTGAATTTTTTTCAGTCTATTTTCTGCATTCCTTGCTACATGCAGGATCCAGAAAACTATCCGGGTGTAATTTTTTTTATCACTTCTGTTTATTCCATAACAGACTCATACCCTACCCGTTAGTTTTTCCAGTTGCAAGATAGAAAAATGCGATTTCAAAAGAAACACATAAGATCAATAGGAATGCTTTTAATTCCCTGCCCTGTATATTTTACTTCTGCTTGTGTGTAATCTGAATTCGCATCAGCAATGTCCGGAAACCATGGGTTTGAGTCCTGAAGATGTATCAGATATACCTTAAAACTAGAGGTATATCCTAAACCTTTAGCACATATATTAAAAACCGTTGGTATATATCCTAAACCTTTGGCACATATTGCTGGTCATGCAGGTATAGTAAGTAAATCTTTATCCTGTATAAGAAAAACCATGGGTATAGATATTAAACCTTTGGCACATATACGCTAAAACTGCAGGTGTATATAATAAACCTTTCTCATATATACTCCAGGACTTTTAGTATATATCCTATACAGTAATTGCGCCTGCTAAAAAATACTGGCATCCATGCTAAACTTTAATCGGATTACCCCTGAAATTTTAGTAGATATCATAAACTTTTGGCACGTATAGCTCATGTTCCAGGGTGCCTGTACCGATCATTTTCCACCATAAATTCACAAGGGCAGGATATTTTAATAAATTTCCAGCTTGTGGAATCTTCGTAGCAGGGCAGCCAGGCTGAACTTCTGCCTTACCTGCCTCCCTACCCGGAGGATTCCCGAGCTTATAAATGGTTTTAACAGTAAAAAACGGGCATGCTGCATATCCTTACAACTCTTGATGATGAGGGGATGATGATATAATCCTTAACGATGATAGGGTAATAATGTTACTGTTCGTATTAATCGGCAGTACTTATGGCTGAATGTGCCGGTTTTTTAGTACTTTTGCCATGGTGACAACCTGTTCTATCGCAACCCGGCTTGTACGGGCTGAGGAAAGTCAGGACAACACAGAGCGCCATACTTCCTAACGGGAAGGTCCTGCGGC
>JBAXXB010000215.1:0-8182 GCA_037128115.1 Bacteroidota bacterium | reverse complement strand
GCCCATTTCGACTGGTATTCAGTTCCTACACTGATCTTCAGATTTTTGGTTACAGAGCACGCAACCTCAGCATAGAGCTGGTGTTTAGGCGAATTGGGCAGCCATTGGCCCGAAGCCGGCGGGGTGGTGAGCACATAAGCAGTGTCGGTGTAAACCGGATCAATGCCCGAAGAGGTGTATTTATAATCGGCATAGGTATAAGCCAACTGCAGGCTCAGGAAAGTGAGAGGCTGGTAGGTGAGCGAAGTTTCTATGCCGCTGCGTTTGCTGCTGCCTGCATTTCCGTAAAATACTTCCTGGTTGCCCCTGCCGCTTTGTTTGAAACGGAAGAAATCGTTCTCGGTATTCATCAGGAAACCGGTGATCTCATACGAAAGCTTTTCGCCCAGGTAACCCCTTGCCCCTATTTCGATACAATTGGAAGTAGCCGGTACCAGGTGTGTGTTGAAGCCGCTGTACCCTTCTGGATTGCTGGCCAGTTCTTCGGTGGAAGGAGGCATAAATCCCTGGCTCCAGTTGGTAAAGAAGGTGGCTGCTTCCGAGAAGGAATAACTTGCCCCCAAACGAGCCGACACCTGTGTGAAATCTTTTGAAATTTCAGCCGCATCCAGTCCCATCATTTTATCCGTCAACTCGTTGTTCATGGCATCGTACCTGAGGCTTCCCATCAGGTTGAAGTTCCCGATTTCCAGCTTGTACAAACCAAACAAGCCGATACTCCTCTGTGAAATGATCTGGTTAGCCAGCAAGGAGTCGGTTTCTATATTGGTTTCGTCGGTGCTCTCGGCACGGTCGGGATTGCCGGCACTCTGCAGTTTATACATGTCGATATTCTGCCATTTGAAATCCGCTCCCAGGCTGAAACTGTTTTTTACAGCCTCCGAACCGAAATGCAGGTTATACTGGGCACTGGCACCAGGCACGGTATAGGTCCTGTACTCCGCGCAGCGGTTGCTGGTTTCTTTATAGTTCCAGGTACGCAGGAATGAGGAAACCTGCAAATCCTGGGCCGAACTGATCTTATACGATCCCTGGAAACCAACGGTGGTGCGGTTTGTCTTCTGGTATTCGTTAAAGGGGCAGGCATCGGGGTTAGCCTGCAGCAGGTTGTCGAACTGCTGTATGTTTAATCCTTCGGGGTTTTGCTGGAAATAATCGGTGTGCGAAATAATCTGGGTTATGGTAAGTTTTTTACCGGGATGGTAATTCACTTTTTCATAGAACTTATTGCCCCAGTAGGCCTGGTGGTCGCGGTAGCCATCACCTCCGGTGCGTGAATAGCTCACACGGTAATCCATGTCGTTTTTGCTGCCATCGAGTTGAACCAGGGATTTTGTGAATCCGTTCGAGCCTATGGCCTGGCTGAATTCGCCGCCTATGGGTTTTGCACCGCCGTCGTTGGTGGTTATGTTCAGTACGCCGGCAGCGCCGCCTCCCCCGTATAAGCCGGCGGCAGGACCCCTGAGTACTTCAATCTTTTTAACAGTTGACCAGTCGACATCGTACAAATCGGGTGCAAAACCCGAAGGATCGTTCACGGGAATTCCATCGATGATCACTCCAATGCCGCGCAACCCGCGTTCGGTGAGTATGCCCTGCCCGCGGATGGACACATGCACGCGTTCGCCGTCGTGCTGGTTGTCGATGCGTACGCCGGGCACCAGGCGAAGGGCTTCTTCTATTCCTATTGATTTAGGCATGCCCGAAAGCGTAGCAGCATTGACCAGCGAAATAGAGCCTGTATTGTTTTTCAGTAAAATAGGTAAGCGGTTAGCTGTAATGGTTACTTCCCCCAGCCTGATGGTTTTGAGTGAATCCGCTTTGTGATTTTGAGCTGACAGCAAGCCGGTGCTGCACAGCAAAAGAGCAGCCATATATAGTTTTAGTTTCATTCTTGCATTTTTTAAGTTATTTGTAGACGCTTCCCGGGTGTTCCGTCAAAGGAACCCCGACCTGCAAGGACGGGAAACGCAGAAAAGCATTTTGAATTCAGCATTGTATGGTATCCTTTTCATACCGAAGCACTTGATTACCCGCGGCAAAGCATCTTTAATTAAAGATACAGTTTTGAGATAAGTAAGGCAGGTTAGAAATCAGGAGGCAGTACTATGCTGATTTTGGGGGAGGGGAGAGTATATCGACAGGTGCCGGGCAATAGAGAATACCAGGGGCCGCAAAGTCAATGTCAACGGCATACAGGTTCCGGGCAAGCGTATATTGAGGGAAGTAACTGCTATACGAAAAGCCGCTCTTCAGTTTTTTCTCTGAATCCTTTTTGGAGTTATGGGTTTTGTTGAAATGAACGATAAGCTGCTGCTCTTTACTATCGTTAAGGCAATAACAGTATTTCTTCTGTTGTAAGGTCTTTATTTTTACAACATCATACATTTCGCCCTTATAGCGGAATTCCTTATCCGGCTTTATCCAATGCAACCCCGATTCGCCTTCCGCAGGCACCACAAACAAGGTAAGATCTTCCTCTTTAAGGCCTTTCCTGATTTCCTGCCTCACCTCTTCCTGCCGTTTAAACTGCAATGCGCTAAACCACAGGTAATACCCTCCCAGGTTGAAAAGCAGGATAGGCATTAACAGAATGGAAACGGATTTTCTCATTATAAAAGGCACTGAGCCGGGGGTATATTTCCCTTAGGATTTTAAATAGCCCGGGCGAAAAACGATTGCAAATATATAGCACTTTTGTGGTTATGAGCCGTGTTGAGGGTAATTATTATTTAGCAGGCGTTTCCTTCCCCATGCCCGGCCAGCAGCTTCATTCACGGATTATACCGGAAAGACCTTTACCAGTACCTTTGATAAGATGTATAGTTATTATTGTACCCGGTTCGTCTTTGAAGCAGGGTGGCGCACCTTTTTGCTGCATCAGTTCATCTTTTATAACAACTTTGTTCGTGTTTTATACGAACGGGTTCGCCTTTGAAGCAGGACGGCGCACCTTTTTGCAGCAGCAGTTCTGTTTTAATAAGAACCTACTTCGTGTTTTATACCAACTAATTCATCTTTCAGACAAATAAGTTCGTGTTTTGACCCCCTTAGTTCGTGTTTTACCCCCCCCCCGGGATACAAAGACCCGGGGGAAGAGCCCGATAGGCCCCGCTCCCGGGTTATGTTGCATTTTACCTGTTATAAGCTGCTGCCTATTTTGCAGCAGGGGTTTGTTTGCCCTGTCCCTCGAAGCGCTGTTGCAGGTCCCGGGTTACGGTGAGGGCGCCCTGAAGTCCGTCGCGTGCCTGCAGTTTTACACTACGGTAATAAATCAAGGCTGCCATATAGGCTTCGGAGCCCGACAGGATCGAAATATCCTCGAGCAGGCGCACCAGCCCGTATACGGAAGCAAGAATCCTTGAACTGACTTTATACCCTTGTATGTCGGTAGCCATGTCGCCGGCATCGATATACCCGGGTTTAAATTGTGGGTGTGTAACGGCATAGGATGCAGCTTTTTCGACAAAAGGCAGGTTTCCGTCGGCCATCTTGGGAAGCGTTTTACGATCGTTATCCGATAACACCACGGTAAAAGGTTGCAGTATATCCAAAACAGATTGGATAGACTGTGTAATGGTTGCCTGTTCGGCATCGGAAAGTGTGAAGTTAATCCTGTTATCCATCATAATCGTTTGGGTTTTTGGTTCAACAATAGTGAAAGACTCTTTTCATTAAGCTGTATTTCAAAAAATATAACAGGTAGGGCGCAACAAACAAATATACGTAATTTCTGGGGGGAAACCGGAGGAAACACTAATATATTTCTGCCATAGTGGTGGAGATGATCTATTTACAAACAATAGCTATAAAATAAAAATTTCCGGGGAACGTATTATGCTCCTTCATCCAGCATGACTTCACGGAGCAACTATAATGTATCACCAACCTCACGACTCCTTGTATTGCCTGCACCTGAAAGACCCTATGAAGCAAAAAAAACCCACCCGATTAGGGATGGGTTAATATTTTTCGGTTGCCCAATTTTAAGATGGGGTAAATGCTGTTCAAAGCTCTGCTTCCGCAAAACAACATATCACCCTTAACGCAATAGCTGTTCGTTATTGACAGTATTCCATTGAAGGATAGCTTACACAGATCAAGCAGCATAGAACAGCCCTGCCGTGGCTAGAGGATTTATTTAAACTTCAACCAGCACCTTATACTGCTCAGCGGTAAGCAATGTCGATAGTTTAGAGGTATCGGCTATGGTAACTTTTACAATCCAGCCATTTCCATAAGGATCTTTATTGATCAGTTCAGGCTCGTTGTTGAGAGCATCGTTAAACTCGATAACTTCTGAATCCAGGGGCATGAACATATCGGATACGGTTTTAACGGCCTCAATTGTTCCGAAGGTTTCCCCCTCAGCGATGGTTTCGCCCACGGTAGCAACATCCACAAAAACGATATCGCCTAACTGGTGCTGCGCAAAATCGGTAACACCCACCCAGCCGGTGCTGCCTTCTACCTTGATCCACTCGTGATCATTGGTGTAATAGAGATTTTCAGGAATATTCATTGTATATGGTTTTTCGGTGTCAAAATTAAGCTTTGTTGAGAACCTGCAATCAAATAAATTCAAAAATAGAATGATTCTGAATAATGGATTCAATCTCAATCGTCCCAAAGGGATGAACAAGCTATCATTATTGCCTCCGGGAGTATGCCAATTGGGTTGGTACTGGTATTTCTATTTAAAATATGTCGTTTTACAGGCAGCAAACACTGCTATCTGGCAATTGAGTATTATATTTGTTGGATTAAACCTGTTAAATAAAAAACATTGATTATGAAACATCGTCATTCCATCGTTCTTATCGTCCTTCTTGCCCTTCTTGCTTTTTCCGTACAGGCACAGAAATTAGGTATACGCGCAGGTTTCCAGGCTTCGTCCTGGCACGAAGACGGATCCCGTATTTCCGGCAGCAGCGCATACAATAGTTTTTATGTTGGGCTATTCAAAGAAAAAAAGATTATCCCACTTCTTCATTTCGGTGCAGGCCTCGAATACCTCCGAAGCGGCGCAAAACTACCCGGCGATACCAAACAGGAAATCAGCTATCTGAGTATACCCTTGTACCTGAAAGTAAAGGTTGGGCCCGTATTTGCCCTTGCCGGAGTGGGCGCTAACATCAAAGTTTCGGAAAAATATTTTGCAGCCGGCACATCTACTTCAGTTCCTGACGGACAGAAATCCAAAGCACTCGACTTCCCTTTCATTATGGGTGCCGGTGTAAAGATACTTATGTTCACCCTCGAAGCCCGCTACCATTGGGGCTTGGTAAACTTCGACAACGGGGCCTCAAACCAATACCTGCAGTTGGGTGCAGCAGTATCTTTCTAAAACTCACAACTGCTGATTCCAGCCCGGGAATTACGAAACCCGCCCCCACTTGGGTGACATCAGGGTATGATGATAAATTACGAAAAGCATGGTTTTATCTGGCCAGAGGGGAGAGTTGTGAAATTCAGTCATTTCCAGGTGCTCATTTCTGCCTTCTACCGGGAAGTTAAAAACCTGGGACATTCGAATACTCACACATTGATATAAATCAAGATCATACGCTAAATAATTGATTTCCTGAGGAGCCCACAAAACTCAGGAACGATTTTCCAGGGAAATGAAAAGAATTGCGCATAATTCCTTTCCCCATAGAAAGCTCAGTTTATTGATTTTTACTTTCTTGCAGGCTTTAAGTATGGAATCTTGTTGTAATTTTACGGCCAGGCCCACCTGGTTGTTTTGAAATTCATTGGCATACCGCATTCGAAATAACTTGCAGAAAATTGACATCAGGTTCTTTTCATTTAAACAGATTGATTTCAGCAAGGCTGGCTGAAACTATCCGATTGACCTCTTACCAGGTATTTGCCCGGATTTGCTTTGTTCTACCATTGAAAACCGGATTATCAATTCTTGAAGACTTCATAAATCCTTACATTTACTTACACGAAAACATGAAAAAACAACTCCTTCATTTCACACTCGCTACCTTAATGCTATTACTTATTACTTCCTGCGGATCTACCGGGAAAATGGCTAGTAAAAAACTGCTTTCTTCCTCCACATGGGAACTTAACAGCCTTAAAAACAGGCCAATTGATACAACTGCTTTCCGCACAGGCATGCCATTCCTGCTTTTCGATAAAAGCGGTAAACTTACAGGCTCTACCGGCTGTAATAACCTTTCGGGTAGTTATAAACTCAGCAAATCGGAGTTTACTCTCGACCCTGGGGCTATAACTAAAAAGACCTGCCAGGGAAACGGAGAAGAATTATTCCTGCGTGCCATACATTATGCCAAAAACATGAAGATTGATGCCAATAAGCTTACACTGATGAATGGCGCTAACGAAATTATGACTTTCATTCCCAAGAAATAATTAAACTTAAACCATTCCAATCCGGATAATTAGCGTTCAAATCTGACCAGGAACCTGTATATCTGAATTGCATCATTTCAAAAGAAGGCACCAGTGTATGGGTTGGCTTCGGATTTCAGAAAAGCGTTTGCTCTATATACGATGAAGTAACTGTAAATTGTTATCCGTTTCCAACTCACAGGGTCGAAAACCATTTCATAATGTCCAAACAGGTAAAATGCGGCAAGTGTTTTACCTGTTTTTTTGAGATATCCCGCCAAATGTGTCACAGGATGAGAATAACAGCTGCACCACTCACCCGGCTCTGTGGATTGTGTCCTGACACAAATTTGTTTCAACAAATATACTACAACAAGCTATGGCAGGGCGTGAATAGATTTATCATTAATCTCCTTGAAGTCTACTATATACTGATTGACCAAAAATGAAATAATATGATTGCCTGCCTGTTATATAAATCGCCCAGGCCTGGCAAGCAACTCTCATTCAAATCCGACTCGCTTATTGTTGAATGAGTCCATAGCTTAGGTGAAAATTCTATATGTTTTTCACAGAAACATACATATATGCTCAATTATGAATACTTTTGCATGCTAAAGGAAAAAGAATTAATTAAATCATCCAAAAGAAAATCTGTATCATGAAAATGAAATTAAGCCTTTTCATTGTTTTTGCCGGTATCATACTGTTGGCGGCGTCCTGTAAATCGAAAAACAAAGCTGACGAAAACCTGGCCCCCGGTGTGCATAAAGCTACTGTTGAAGAGGTAATTCAAACCAGCAACTATAGCTATATCCGGATTTCGGAAGACGATAAGGAAAACTGGATTGCCATCAGCAGGCAGGAAGTTGAAAAAGGTAAATCCTACTATTATTTACCTGGGATCGAAATGACCAACTTTGTCAGCAAAGAATTAAAGCGGACCTTCCCTTCCATTCTCTTTGTCGACAAATTCAGCGATCAGCCTATTGTAGCCGGCAAAATCACCCTGGCCGACTCATTGAAAGGAAAACAGGCAGCTGTTCCTAAAGAAGGGATTAAAGTTGAACCTGCAGCAGGAGGCATTAGTATTGCAGAACTTTTTGCCAAGAAAGACACTTACGGGGGAAAGACCATCAAAATCAAGGGTGAAGTTGTTAAATATGCTGCTGACATTATGGGCAAAAACTGGGTACATATACAGGATGGAACCAATAATGCCGGTTCATTCGACCTCACAATAACCACCTCGGATGTAACTAAAGTAGGCGATGTGGTAACTTTCGAAGGTCCTGTTACACTGAAAAAAGATTTCGGCGCCGGTTACTTTTATGATGTTATTGTTGAGAACGCCAAATTAGTCAAGTAAATACATTTTGTTTATCCGAGTACAGGAAAAAAAACCTCAACGGCAAGCCGTTGAGGTTTTTTTATAATAGCCCATCGCATTCAAAATCCTTACCTGGTTAGTGCCTGATTATTAACTCAGAAGGAGCCTAAATTTCAATAAGTTCCGATTACACCGTAGGTTATTGTCAACCGACCGACCCAAGCCCTAAGTGGGTTGAATAGTTTTATGGTAGAGGTATTGCGCCCTTTCAGGGTTCTGGCTCCAGCATTCATTGTGACATCAAGTGCTGGGAAAATGAAAGAGAATTTCACAGAAGCCAGCAACTGTAAATAAAATAAGTGTGATGTGCGGTTTGATTTATTCAGCCATGCCATATTTGTTGACATATCGTTATGAGCTTCAGCGATCAGGGATCAGAATCAAAACTTGGGGATTTAATAATTGTATTGAAGATTTCTGAAAGTT
>JBAXXB010000214.1:0-8184 GCA_037128115.1 Bacteroidota bacterium | reverse complement strand
GATAATGTAGCTGAGGAACCTGCATAGAATCGGAAATAATGGCTGAAAGCCAGGTTCACTGCCGAATATCCTGTCATATCGAGAGTTGGTGTGATCAGGTCAGCATTCTGGGAGGAGCCGCTGCCATATGCATCGCTGTTCAGGTATGCATAGTTGCCTGTGAGAGCCGGGTTTGGAGTATATCCTGTAATGGTACCAAACTGCCATACTTGTCCGCCACCGGCATTATCAACCTGCGACCAGCAGGTAGGAATGGAGGTTGTTGAGAATGTTTCGGTAAACGGCAGTGTATAAATTCCGCAAAGGGTTGTGAACTGTATGTCGGCTCCGTAGTAAGTACCACTGGCGTTGGTTGCATAAGCCCTTACATGATAAACGGTATTTGATGTAAGGCCGGTGATGGAGCTGGTAAAGATGCCTGTGCCCCCACCATCGGTTGTATGATTTCCCGTAGCTATGGGATTGGCAGTGGTTGCCCAGCAAACACCGCGAGCGGTAACGGTTGAACCTCCGTCGCTGGTAACATTGCCTCCTGAAGCGGCTGCAATAAGAGTAATGCCGGTTACAGCGGTAGTCGTAACTACAGCAGCTCCCGGGGTAAAAGTAAGGTCATTGCCATTGGTAGTTCCTTCGCTGTTAACTCCTACCAGGCGGAAATGATAGGTAGTGCCTCCCGTGAGTCCTGATATAGGTGCATTAACTGGAAGAGCCGAAGTGCCTGAACCTGCGGCAACAGCGGTGGTGTTTGTTCCGTAGCTGATGGTAGTTCCCCATTCAAAATGATAGGTGGTAGCATTGCCGTTGGGATTCACGGTTCCGTTTAAGGTAGCAGAGGTTCCTGTAATAGCAGTTGCATCGAGGGTAACGATGAGAGGTGTGTTTGCAAATTTGAAAGAAGCAATTTTTGTTGCCCATGGCCATGATCCGCCAAAAGTACCCACATATTCCTGTGTGGTCCAAAATGTCTGGTTATCGGAAGGGTCAACGTTAACAGCGGTATAATCACCCCAACGGGTTGCACCCGTCATGGATACTGTCCCTGTTTGAATAATCCCTTCAGGGATGGTAAGCGTATTTAAGGCATCAGCGGCTTTACGGCCGGTGAAATAAATGGAAGGATACATGGTGCTACTGGAAACGGAATAGGCTATACCTATGTCGCCGGAAGCATTTTGTGCTATACTGCCCATCCATCTTCCCTTGCCATCGCCGGGAGCATAAGTTGACTGCTGGTAAATAGCAAAAGTGGATCCTGTCTTCCTGTATTCATACCACCTTAAGGCAGCTACACCGCTTACCGTTACATTCCGGCAGGTAACGAAGGATTCGTAACTCCCGAAGTTGCGGTACTGGTTCCTGAACATAAGCCTGTCGCCTAATCCATCCAGTGTATTGGTGGTCCCTTGCTGTGAAACTGAACCTAATTCAGTAAAAGCAGCAACGGTCATTTTGGTGGTGTAAGTAAATGTTGAATTTGCGGGGGTAGTCCAATCGGCATGCAAAGCCCATATTCTTAATTCAGAACTGGCCTGGTCGTCGTAAGCAAAGTAGTTAGGGGTACCGGCGGTAGCGAAAGTTCCATCGCAATCTGAAGGCAACATGGAGTAGCAGTTACTTCCTGCCGATGAGCCTGTACCTCCCAGGGTTTCGGTTTTAAAATAAACCATGCGGGCTGCAGGGTCGCCGGTGAGCATTTTGGCGCGTTCCATTACTACGGCTCCGGCTCCAATAAAGGGCGTGCTTGCGCTGTTGGTATTAAAACGGTTCATTGACATATAATAACCATCGCCCCAAACGCCTAATTTGCCATAGTCAGGCATATAGTCAAACTGGAAAGCATAACGGAAGTACGACCCTGTTGGGTCAGGTGATGTAGAAACCGCAACCAGCTGGTATTCAGTTAAAGGTGTTCCTGCGCAATCAACAGCAAACTGGCTGATAATCCAGCGGTCTGCGTTTTCATCGTATAAAACAATAGCATCACCGTCGTTATGGCCGGTCCAGTTTCCTGTAAATCCACTCCACAGCGTCGAAGTAGTAACAGGTCCGTATACCGAGGTTCCGGTTTTGCTAAACATCTGTAACATACAGTTCACCGCCTGAACATAATGATTAGGTCCCACATCACCAGCCGGGTCTGGAGGTGTTACACGTCCGCCGGTATTATTGGCATTGGTCATGCCTGCAAAGTTTATCAGGGGAACTGTAGAAACAGCTTTCATACCATTGCTATATTCCTGCTGTACAGCATTGTCGGGAACGGATATAGGCGATACTGCCCTGAATTTATTAGGAATTTCGTGTTCCTTTTCTTTCATCCATTTCTTCCAGAAGGCGTTTTTAACAGGTTGCATATCCCGAAGCGGGATAGATACATCCGCATAAACAGCATTCCGGACTTCGGCTACCTGTGAACTGGCTTGTAAAGGCCCGAAAACGACTGCAAATACGAGCAGTCCCAATAACATGGTAATTTTGTTCTTCATTGTTACGTTGATGAGTGAGTGATGAGTTTAATTTGGGGTTGGCAATTACAGGGGTTATTTAATCCTTAGTTTAATTCAACAGAAAAAAGAGGTAATTTTTTCTTTCTCAGCTATGTGCCAAAGAATGTTAGTTTAAACATACCAGGCTCAATGGGGCGCCAAAGATACAGGTTTTAACCTTATTAAGTATGATTATGCTTAAAATAACTTTTTATTTGAATTTACTTGCAATAATTATTCATTAACCTGCTATTATTTATATCTGCATGCAAACTAGGACCTCAGCGGAACTGCTGTTTCCTTTTGCTGCCCAGGATTATATTCGAGGGATGCAAATAAAATTACTTAGCCTGAAAACCGCAAATGCCTGGTTCTTAATAATATCCAGATTCTATATAAAAAAACGCCTACCCTTCTGGGGTAAGCGTTTTAATTCATAACATATTCAACCCGGGAAATTTTCCGGCATATTTACTGAACGATCAACTTGAGTAAATGGGTTTTATCCCCGGTTTCAACTTTCAGGAAGTAATTTCCGCTGGCTGCCTGTGAAAGGTCAAAGGAATAGCTGTTAGCCCCTTTGTATTGCCTGGCTAGGATGGTTTTACCCTTGGCATCAAGAATGGAAATCTTCATCTCGAACATCTCCGAAGAAGCACCGCTTATTGCGAATACGCCGCTGGTCGGATTAGGGAAAACCTGGAGGCCGCTTTCAGGGCTTTCTTCAATCGATACAAACGAAGGCAGCTGCAAAACCTGTACCGAGGCAGGAGCAGTTCCGGCACCCAGCACCTGGATGTTGGCCGTGCGCATAACCGGTGTAAGGTTTTGCTGATAGATAGCCGTGATAAGCCCGATACCCGTTCCGGAGGTATTTGTCTGGCACCAGTTGGCATCGCTGCTCACTGACCATGTAGTATTTGCAGAAACATTAAAGGTTGTGCTGCCAGCCGGGTCAGTGACGGTGCGCGTGGCAGGAGTAACGCTTAAGGTTGCTACCGGTCCTCCCTGAACAACGGTTACAATGATCGGGACAATTCCGCTTGCACTTACTGTGATACTGGCAGTGCGGTTAGAAGCAAATGCGTTTTCAGTATAGGTTGCCACAACCGTGCCGTTGCCGTTCCCTGAAGTTGTAACTGCACACCATGGTGAATTACTTGTAGCGGTCCAAGGCATATTGGAACTTACTGCGAAATTAACCGTTCCGGCGGATACACCCACATTCTGGATATGCGGATCAACCGAGAGGAAAGGAGCTGCGCCTGCCTGAGTAAGTGTAACATTGGCATTAGGAGCACCGGGAACTGAAACAGCTATGTAAGTAATGCGCTGATCAAGTGAGGTATTAGCCCCATAAGTGGCCACCATGGTTCCGTTTCCGTTTCCGGATGGAGTAACATTGCACCAGAAAGTACCGCTGGTTGCAGCCCAGGCAGCATTGGTTGTAACGGTGTAATTGGCTGATCCTGCAGTTGCCGGAACGTTCTGATTCAGAGGTGTAACTATCAGGGTAGGAACGGTCCCAGCCTGGGTAACGGTAACAACAACCGGTGACAGGCCTGCAACAGTAACCGTGACATTAGCCGTACGGGCAGGTAGCAGGGTATTTTCCTGGTAGGTAGCAATAAGGGTGCCGTTACCTGATCCGGAGGGAGTAACTGTACACCATCCGGCGTCGCTCACTACTGTCCAGGCAGAGTTTGATGTTACACTGAAACTGGTATTTCCTGCAGGTGAAGTTACATCCTGGTTTGGCGGTGTCACCGATAAAGTTGGCGATATTCCTGATTGCGTTACTGTTACGGTAACAGGAGTAATCCCTATAACGGTCACAGTTACAGTAGCAATACGCGAAGTTGGTAATGCATTGGCTGTGTAGGTTGCTACAAGAGTTCCGTTACCGGTTCCTGAAGGAGTAAGTGTACACCATGCAGCATTGCTGGAGGTTGTCCAGGCTGAGTTCGACGTCACGGTGAAGTTTGTATTCCCGGCTGATGCACTCACATTCTGGTTGGCGGGTGTAACGGCAAGAATGGGTGATCCGGCGGCTTGTGTAACCGTAACCACAACAGGTGTAAGACCTGTAACCGTGACGGTAATGTTAGCGGTGCGGCCTGTTAGGAGGATGTTCTGCGTATAGGCAGCTGCAATGGTTCCGTTGCCTGTTCCCGAAGCTGTAGGCACACACCATGCAGCATCGCTGGTAACAGTCCAGGCTGAGTTGGACGTCACTGTGAAGCTGGTGTTTCCGGCGGGAGCGGTTACATTTTGATTGGGAGGAGTAACACTAAGAGTGGGCGATGTGCCAGATTGAGTAACAGTTACAGTTACCGGAGTTGCCCCGCTAGCCGAAACAGTAATATTGGCGACCCTTGAAGCAGCGCTTAAATTCTGGGTATAGGTAGCCGTAAGGGTTCCATTTCCGGTTCCGGATGGAGTGACAGTGCACCATGCTGCATCACTGGTAGCCGTCCATGCGGCTGTGGTGGTTACCGCAAATGGCGTTGTTCCTGCTGGAGGAGTCACATTTTGATTTGAAGGAGTCACGCTGAGAGTAACTACCCCGGTACCGGTTATTGCAACATTGTCGATGGCCCAGCAGTAGCCATAGGTTCCTGTATAATTCCACTTGAATTTTACTGCTGATTGGCCAGCTACAGCGGGAATGCTCTGGCTGAAACTGGCAGGGTTGGCAGTAGTGGCTGAGTAAGTTTGTATGGTGGTCCAGGTAGTGCCGTTGTTGATGCTGTATGACAAAGTAGCAGATGAGCCGGCATAGAAGCGGAAGAAGTGGCTGAATGCCAGGTTGACGGCTGAGTATCCCGACATATCAATAGTAGGAGTCACCAGGTCAGCATTCTGCGAATTGCCGCTGCCGTATCCATCGCTATTCAGGAAAGCGTAATTTCCTGTAAGAACAGGAACGGGTGTGGGTGTTGAAAAAGTACCGAACTGCCAGACCTGTCCGCTTCCCTGGTTGTCGACCTGGCTCCAGCAGGTAGGAATGGTGGTAGCTGAAAAGGTTTCATTAAATGGCAAACTATAGATTCCGCACAAAGTTGTAAATGCTATATCCGCACCGTAAAAAGTTCCATTCGCGTTGGTTGCATAGGCTCTTACGTGGTAGGTGGTATTTGCCGAAAGACCGGGAATTGTGCTTGTAAAAACACCTGTACCTGCACCATCAGTAGTATGGTTTCCGGTGGCAACAGGATTGGCTGTTGTAGCCCAGCACACGCCACGGACTGAGATTGACGAACCGCCATCAGAAGTTACATTGCCCCCCGAAGCAGCTCCGGTAAGCGTAATTCCTGTTACTGCCGTGGTTGTAACTACGGCGCCGCCTGGCGTAAAAGTTAGATCAGCCCCGTTGGTTGTTCCATCCGAATTGGTAGCTACAACCCTGAAATGATAGGTTGTACCCCCGGTAAGACCCGAGATATTTGCACTGGCTGCCACATTTGCACTTCCTGACCCGGCAGCCGTTATGGTAGTTGTGTTCCCATAAGAAACGCTTGTACCCCATTCGAAATAATAATTGGTAGCCAGTGAATTGGGATTTATGGTTCCATTGAGTGTGGCTGCACTGGATGTAACTGCTGTAGCATCGAGAGTGATAGCTACCGGAGCATTCCCTATTTTGAAAGAGGCAATTTTTGTCTTACGCGAACCACCGCTTCCAATGTACTCGTCGGTAAACCAAAATGTTTCATTATCTGAAGGATCAACTGACATCAGGGAATAGTCTCCCCAACGGTTAGCACCGGTTTGTGAATTGGCACCCGTTTGTATAATGTCTTCAGGTACATCCATCACGCCATTGCCCGCTGCATAAGCACCGGCAGTCTGTCCTGTATATCTGATACTCGGATACATCGTTGAACTCGAAACTGAGTAACCCAGGCCTATTTTATTATTGGCATTTAGCATTATGCTTCCCATCCACCTTGAATTGGCATCGGGGGCATAGGTTCCTGTCTGGCGAACAGACCAGGCTCCGGTGGTTTTTCGGAGTTCGTACCATCTTACACCTGCATGGTTGGTTGCATCCACATCTACGGTATGGCAGCAGACAATGGTCTGGTATGAGCCAAAATTCCTGTATTGAGGAACATTCAGGATTACTTGTGGAATAGCGTCCACTTTCTGGGTAGTACCTTGCTGACTGATATTATCCCAGTTGTTTCCAAAATTACTATCGAAGGCAGTCACGTTAAGCTGCTGTGTGCGTGCAAAAGTCGACAAAGCAGTATTGGTCCAGTTAACTGCGAGTTCATAAATCCATAACTGGTCGCTTCCTCCGCCTATGGCATCATCATTCATTGCAATAAACAAACCGGGGGCTCCTGCAGGGGCAAAAGCGCCGTCGTTATCAACCGGGGGGACGCAAACGAATCCATCGATAGTCGTAGGGCGGTTTGGGTTGTTGAAGGCTACCATCTTGGGAGAAGCAGCGCCAACAAGCATCTGGGCACGTTCGAAAACATAGATATCATTGGTTGCACTGTTGTTGTCACCCATATAGTACCCGTCCTGCCAGATACCGAATTTTTCGTAGTCAGGCATATCATCCACATCAAAGGAGTATTGGTACCAGGTACCTGTAGGGTTGTTGGTGGTCGAAACAGCTATAAGCATACGGTCGTTAGTGCCGCACAACGAAAATTCAACAGCCAGCCAGCGGTCGGCTTGTTCATCGTAAAGGATGATCGGGTCCCCGTCGTTACAGTTTGCTCCGGTAACACTGCCAAAAAGCAGGTTCATGTTTGTAGGTCCTGCCAGTAAAGCGCCAGCCTTGCTATAAATAGCATAGGTTGTGTTGATAGTCTGCATATAATGATTGGGTCCAGCCGTCCCGTTACAATCCGGCGGGTAATAAGGGGACGTTTGCCCGTCGAAGTTTATTGTCGGAGCTTTAGACGTAACCGCGTTACCCATGGTTTTCTGCCAGGCGGCATCGGGTCCTTTGGGCAAAGCCGTTCCGGCAAAAGGGTACTCCCTGTTCCTTAACTTCTTATTCAGCACTTTAGCTTCGCCTTTTTCTTTCAAAACCTGCATCTCGGCGTCGGTAAGTGTTGGCATATCTTTTAAGGGCAGTGATTCGCCCAGTAAAGTACCCGTTCCCAGGACGGTTGGATGAACCGGTGTATCATTCTGGGCCAGCAAAGGCAGAGCAATAATACTGTTCAATGCAATAAATGCAGCGATGAGTAGAGTTCGTAACGTCATAATTGTTTGATTAAAATGGCTGTTAGAAGAGTGAATGAAGAACTGTAAACCGGGGATAATCAAGATGATTCCCATTGCAAATATAGAATAAAATCCCATATCCATATGCAGTATAAGCAATTCAATAACAAATTCATGTGATGCTTTTAACGTGATTTGGAGTTTCAGGTCAAGTCACAGGTTAATAGATTTAGGAGCAGAAAGTAATCTGCGGTTTTGTACTTGTGTTGTTTCTGGAACCCTTCGGATGACTTGGATAATCTTCCTTCCTGATCGGGTGAGCCTACCTTGTTATTACATCCGGAGTAGCTCATGAAAGATCTTATGTGAAGACTGGTAAAATCGAAGTTTTTCTATATAAAAAGCCGGCTTGATAAGGGCCGGCTTTTTTCGAAAATGTGATTAATGTTTCAAGATGTCAACATTATACAAATGTCTACTCAATGATTAACTTTTGTATATGCGT
>JBAXXB010000213.1:0-8221 GCA_037128115.1 Bacteroidota bacterium | reverse complement strand
AAGCTGATTTCAGTGATGTAAATAAAACGCAAATTTCGATGCAGGTCGGAGCCGGGTATGATATCCAGCTCTCTTCACAAAATCACCAGACCCAATGGGTGCTTTCACCTTTTGTTTCGTTCCAGCCTTATTTCGGGCAAACACCACGTTCGATAGAAACCTGGAATATTCCCACACTGCGCGCAGGTGCAGCTCTTAAACTGGGACGCGGGCATAAAATTCCAGCTCCTGCCAGGGTTGAAGTAATTGTACCGACACCGGTAATAGTAGAACCTGAAGTAGTGTTTACAGTCAATGCACCCAAGAACGCACCTGTCGAACGACGGGTCAGGGAAATATTCCCCTTAAGGAATTACGTATTTTTCGATTTGGGATCGACCCATATACCTGATCGTTATGTGTTACTTACAACAAACCAGGTGAAAGACTTCAACGAAGATCAATTGGAAGTAACTGCTCCTAAAAATCTCTCTGGACGTTCGGACAGGCAGATGGTAGTTTATTACAATGTGCTGAACATACTGGGCAACCGTTTGGTAAAAAATCCTTCTGCAACAGTCACACTGGTAGGATCTTCACAACAAGGTCGCAAGGATGGGCGTGCTATGGCCGAATCGGTTAAAGTATACCTGGTAACTGTTTTTGGGATTGATGCTTCGAGGATCAGCACCGAAGGCCAGGTTAAACCGGATGTGCCATCGGAAAAACCGGGTGGTACCCGCGAACTGGCCCTGTTACGTGCAGGTGACCGCAGGGTTTCCATCGAAAGCAGTTCACCTGCTTTATTGATGGAGTTCCAGAGTGGCCCCGAAAACTCGCTTAAGCCCGTTGAAATAGTTGGCGTTCAGGAAGCACCCGTTGATAGCTATATTACTTTTGAAGCTGCCGGCGCTAGCGAAGCTTATACCTCGTGGTCGCTGGAAATCAGGGATGAAAAAGGAACCGTTCAGAATTTCGGGCCTTATACCGAAGAAAAAGTCAGCTTGCCTGGGAAATCTGTTTTGGGCGGACGCCCCAACGGTGACTATAAAGTTACTATGATAGGTCAAACCAAGAGTGGAAAAACGATCAGGAAAGAGACTTCCGTGCATATGGTTCTCTGGACTCCTCCTACAAACGAAGAAGGTATGAGATTCAGCGTTATATATGAATTCAACGAATCGAAGGCTCTGCCTGTATACGAGAAGTACCTTGCCGAAGTGGTAACACCCAAGATCCCCCAGGGAGGAACAGTTATTATACACGGTCATACTGATGTCATAGGTGAAGAAGCGTACAACAAAAATCTTTCCGTGGCCCGGGCCAACGATGTTAAGGAGATTCTTGAACAGAGTTTGTCGAAAGCCGGCAGGACAGATGTAAAAATGGAAGTATATGGTTTCGGCGAAGATGAAAAATTGGCTCCTTTCGAAAATAAATACCCGGAAGAACGATTTTATAACCGTACCGTTATCATCGATATTATTCCTAAGAAATAGGGTTTAATAGTGCACAATTAATTCAATATGAGGAGGCTGCCTGTTCCAAAAACAGGCAGCCTCTCTTGTTTTATACAGGTAAAGCTATAATGTGTGAATGATGTAACTCTTTACGGGAATTGTGTAATGCTTCCGGGCCTGGAACGGACCACCTTTGCAGTATCGAATTTAATGCAACAATAAAAGTCAAATAAAATGAAAACTTTAAGACTGATCATTTTCGGAATGGCCTTGCTGGTAGCAGGATCATTGCGTGCACAGGTAAACGTAACCTTACATCTGGGATCTCCTCCGCAATGGGGACCGGTAGGTTACAGCGGGGTGCGGTATTATTACCTGCCCGATGTGGAAGCCTATTATGATGTGAATGCATCCATGTTCATTTACCAGAGCGGGGGAGTATGGATTCACAGAACATACCTGCCTACGCGTTACAGGAATTATGATTTATACGGCGGGTATAAAGTTGTGCTGAATGATTATCATGGGAATGCTCCTTACTCAAATTTCAAGGATCATAGGAGAAACTATGCTAAAGGATACCACGGCCTGGAACAACATAACATAGGTGAACGGCCGGGCAGAGGAAACTCCAGGCCTGCTCTGCAGCCGCAGGGACGGTACTATAAACAACCCGCTCATGAAAACGTTAAAAATCGGGGAAACGGTAATAAGATGAAATCGAATAATGGCCGTGCACCCGGGAATGGAAAGGAAATGAAAAAAGATAACGGCCATAGAAATGACAACGGGAAAAAGAAATAAACAGAGTCGAATTGCCTTTGGAATTTGATATAGATACATAAAATTACAAAAGGATATTTAACTAAACCAACCAAAACCAGAAAAAATGAAAACAAAAATCTTCACTTTGCTTTTACTGCTTACCATATCGGGGGTAAGTCTATTTGCGCAGAAAGTACATTATTCCGAAAGACATGGAAATACCTTAAATTTGGGGTTAGGGGTCGGCGGGTACGCAGGCTATTATGGATATGTCGGTCATTCGTTACCGGTATTTAATATCAATTACGAATTTGATGTTGCCAGGAATTTCACACTTGCTCCGTTTGCTACGCTATATTCCTATAGAGCTGACTATTACAGGGAAACAGTTATCCCAGTCGGAGTGAAAGGAAGCTGGTATCTCGATCAGATACTGAGGGCTGATTCAGATTGGGATTTTTACCTTGCCGGCTCATTAGGCTTTGCCATCGTAAGTACGTACTGGGATAATTCCTATACCGGCGACAGGACTTACTACAGCAGATCAAACCCTTTGTTTCTTGATTTGCACGCCGGGGCTGAATACCATCTTAGCAGCAGGGCCGGTTTATTCCTGGATCTCTCAACCGGGGTTTCGACCATAGGACTTGCCATTCATTAGGCAAAAAGAAATTGCACATTTAGCAATAAAACAAGTGTGTGAGCAGCAACAAAACCCATTTCTAAAAAGTGGGTTTTGTGCTTTAAAACTGTCTTCAAACAGGATTGCGAGCCGGCACTGATAATTACGGGATAAAGAAGGTCTTGAATTTTTTATGTCTGGCAAATCACTCACTCCAAACAACGGGCTTTTAAAGTTACAGAGTCGAATTCCCTTAAAAACAAGGCCGATAAATCCACTAACAGCATAAACTGGCAAAATGAAAATGAATGAGAAGCGAAAAATCACCTCCAGGCTGGCACAGTTTTGGAAAATCCTGGGCCCTGGACTGATAACAGGTGCCAGCGACGACGACCCTTCCGGCATTGCAACCTACTCCCAGGCTGGGGCAGCCTATGGGTTTTCGACCCTCTGGACGGCACTCATCACATTCCCACTGATGGCCTCCATCCAGGAAATGTGTGCCCGCATCGGCATGGTAACCTCCAGTGGACTGGCCGGAACGCTTAAAGCCAATTATTCGAAACCTGTTTTGTACCTGATGTTACTATTTAGTTTTCCTGCCATTGTTATGAATATTGGTGCCGATATTGCAGGCATGGGTGCCGTGGGTAACCTGCTGTTTCCTTCCATACATGCAAGTTATTTCAGTATCGTATTCACTACCATGCTTTTAGCATTAATAATATTCCTGCCATATCAAAAAATCGCAGCCATTCTGAAATACCTTTGCCTTATACTTTTGGTTTACCTGGTTGTTCCCTTTTTATACAAACAGGATTGGTTGACAGTCTTGAAGTCAACTTTTATCCCCACCATAAAGTTTGATAAAGACTTTGTGGTTATCCTGGTTGCCATTCTTGGGACCACGATTTCACCCTATCTTTTCTTCTGGCAGGCAACCATGGAAGTGGAAGATAAAAAACAAAGTAAGAGGCACCTGGTAGTGAATAAAAGGATAATAGAAGAAATGAAAAAAGATGTGGACTTTGGAATGCTATTTTCAAATATTACCATGTTCTTTATCATTCTCACCACGGGTTCGGTGTTATTTAACGGTGGTATTCACCAGATTGACACCGTTGAGCAGCCAGCCCAGGCCCTGAAACCATTAGCCGGTAATGCCGCTTACCTGCTTTTTGCCATAGGAGTAATCGGAACCGGCTTTTTGGCCATCCCTGTGCTCAGCGGTTCCTTATCCTATATTTTTACGGAAACATTTGGCTGGAAAGAGGGACTGGATAAAAAATTCCAGGATGCAAAAGCATTTTATGTCATTATTTCCATCTCGCTGATACTCGGTTTGTCGCTGAACTACATCGGGATTTCACCCATCAAAGCGCTCATATATTCGGCCATTTTATACGGATTGACTGCTCCCGTGCTAATTGCCATCATACTGCATATTTCGAACAATAAAAAAATAATGGGCAAATTTACCAATACAAAAATGTCGAATGCTCTTGGTTTCGCTGCATTAATCCTGATGACAGCGGCAGCCGTGCTTTTGGTTTATTTCCAATTTGCAGCATAGTGTAAGCCTGGAATCGGGTAATTGCCTGATTGTAAATATGATATTTTTATTTTCAGGTCAAGTCTCCCATCCATCATCCTCTTTTCCCTTTCCGCCATAGCCTGGTTTAAACTTTATTATTCAAAATAAGAGACCCATTGGCATTCCCGAATTGGAAAGTGTGAATGATGTAATTCTTCTGAAGAATAGTGTAACACTCCCTGCTTCCGAAGGTATCACCTTTGTGTATCGGAATTATATAAACCCTTTAAAAATAAAATCATGAGTGTAGGAAAAGTATTAATAGGAGTAATGGCAGGCGTTGCCGCTGGTGCAACATTAGGAGTGTTATATGCTCCCGACAAGGGTTCAACTACAAGGAAGCGATTTTCCAGGAAGGGCTATAACTATACGGATGAATTGGAGGAAAAATTCAATGAGCTGATTGACAGCATCACACTGCAGTTCGAAACTGTGGTGGAAGAGGTGAACCGTATGGCCGAAAATGGAACCTTAAAAACGGATAAAAACCATAAAACAGCATCTGCTGAGAGTCCTAGTAAATATGCCGGCCAATAGCCGCTATGTAGTAAATACAGGAAGTTTGGAGGAAAAGCTTGTATAAGGCCATGCACAAAATAACATAGACTAAATTCTAAAATAAAATCATGGAAACCAGGGCGGGTTCATTAGAGCTATTATTTGAAAAAGCTGAAATATACGGCAAAACTACCATTGAGCTTTCAAAGCTCAGGTTGTTGGAAACTGCCACTACTGTTGTATCTGCATTGATTGCAAAACTGAGTGTTGTCATCATGGTTGCGATGTTTGTGCTTGTTTTAAGTGTAGGTGTTGCACTGATGCTTGGTGAACTGCTGGGCAAGTCCTTCTATGGGTTCTTTATTGTGGCAGCTTTTTACCTTCTTGCCGGGATGGCTTTGCATTTTTTTCTGCACAGGTGGATACGGAAACCCGTGAGTGAAATAATTATCAAACAAGCACTTCAATAAGACGTACCATGCATATGATAAATACTGTAAAAGATCTGCGTGTTGCCATTCTTTTACTCGAAAGCAGGCAGGCGGAAGACGGCAGGTTGCTGAAAGAACAATTCCTGGTAGCATACGAAAGCATGAAGCCGATCAATTTAATTAAAAGCGCTCTTGCCGATGCAGCCGGGTCGCCTGATTTCCAGGACACCTTATTAATACAACCATAGGGCTGACTGCCGGCTACCTGTCAAAGACTTTATTTCAGAGCCTGACAAACAACCCGCTAAAGAAGTTCCTCGGCACTGCGCTGATGTTTGGGATTAAAAACCTGATAGCGCAAAACCCTGAAGCTGTCAAGTCCTTTGGAAATGGATTTTTTAATATTATCAGGAACCTTCTGAAGGACAAGGAAAAAGGAAGCACAGACACTAACCCGGCAGGAAGTGTTGTTTAGCCATAGACTCCTACAATTAGTGCATATATCCTTAGCCGTATATTTCCTGTATTACAGGATAGGTTAGGGCCCGCTTATGTCCGTAGTCAGTAACTACGGACATTTTTTATAGCTCACTTTCCTGCATTATGCATCCCGTACCAGCCTTTAGCAATTCGAGATTTGCACTTGTGGAATACCACCTGGTTCTGGATACAGTTTCATTAGCCTGCATGCAAATTCTCATTGTACCGTCTGTATCTGCGACCATCGCACAGGTGTGAATGATGTAACTAATTACATGAATTGTATAACAGTATAAGGAGTAGCCAGATATACCTTTGTTCATGTTCAGCAAGGTAAAAATACAAATACCGGATCTGCACAAAAACAAGTGTTAAATCCACAAAAACATTAATCACTAATACTAAGAATCATGGGAAATCTACTTTATGTAATAGCTGTCATCCTCATTATTGCCTGGGCAATAGGTTTTTTTGCTTACAGCGTTGGCGGCATCGTCCATATTCTCCTTATTATCGCTCTTATCGCAGTAATACTGAGGGTTATACAGGGAAGAAGAGTACTTTAAAATCAATTAATTAACTTAAATCAGAAAACATGAAAAAGATCGCTCTTTGCGCAATGGCGCTAGGTTTGTCATTAACATTTTACCCGCTTCAGTCCAATGCAGCCACTACAAAAAATGCTGCAACCACTACATCTATAGTCGTTAAGCCTGAAAATGCAGCCAAGGCTAAGGTGCTGGAAACCAGGTTAAATGAAATCAGCAAAATGGATAAATCAGGGCTGAAGTCGTCGGAAAAACAGGCCCTGAGAAAAGAAGTTCGTTCAATCAAACAGCAGCTCAGTGAGTTAGGTGGTGGATTGTACATATCAGCAGGTGCAATAATTATTATTTTATTGCTTCTGATCATTTTTTTATAAATAACTAATAAACGGAAATCATGAGCACAGGAAAAGTATTACTTGGAATCGCGGCAGGTGTAGCAGCCGGCGCAGCATTAGGGATATTGATGGCCCCGGACAAAGGATCAGATACCCGCAAAAAGATCACTAAAAAGGGAGAAGATTATGCTGATGCTTTAATAGATAAATTCAATGAACTTCGCGATAGCATCTCCGAAAAATTTGAAAAGGCAAAGGACGAAATATCCGACATTGCCGATCAGGCACAGGCGAAGACCGAAGAGGTAAAAAAAGACCTTAAAACAGCCAAAGTTTAAGCCTGTTCCGGAATGGCCTTAATTTCGAAAATGCAATTCCGGATGCAGACACTACAAAAAGCAATGAGTTCATGGAACGCAAGGCTTTTAATAAAGACATCGGGTGCGGTTTCTTCAATACTACCGCAGCCCGGTGTCTTTGACTTTTTCAGCCACTCCACATCTAAGCTGCTTATTTATACTAAATTCTTAGTGTAATAATTGTAAGACAAGGTTGCTCACCCCTCAGGCAAAGCTGCCGGCGACTGTTTCGCCTCCGAAAATAACCATGCTTAAAACCATTTAAATCAACTGAGTGATGACAGACCGAGAATTTATGATCCCGTTTTACGCAAAAACAACCATCTTTTTCGTCGGTTTATTTGTCCTGATTACAATGTTGTATATTGCCCAGGGTATCATTGTCCCCCTGGTTTTTGCAATCATTATTGCCATCGTACTCCATCCCGTCGTCAATCTTCTTATACGGTTAAGGCTAAACAGGGTAATTGCCATAACAGTTTCTTTATTTCTTACCATACTGGCTATTGCCGCCTTAGGGATTCTCCTGTATTCGCAGGCAAGCAGGTTCAGTGATTCATGGCCGGCTCTGGTCGACAAATTTACCCTTGTCTTCAATCAAAGCATAACATGGGCATCCGGGTATTTCGATATCAGCCCGCTTAAAATACACGATTGGATTACAAGCACCCGGAGTGAACTCATTAATTCCAATAAGGCGGCCATAGGGAAAACGATTGTCAATGTGGGCGGAGGCTTAGTAATACTTTTTTTAATCCCGGTCTACATCTTCCTCATATTATTTTACCAGCCACTCCTGCTTGACGTTATCCGCAAATTGTTCGGTACAAATAACAAAAGCCAGGTAAACGAAATAATTACCCAGACCAAAACCGTCATCCAGCGCTATCTTGTAGGGTTGGTGATTGAGGCTATACTGGTGGCAATATTGGATACCTCTGCACTATTAGTTCTTGGAATTGATTACGCAATCATGCTAGGAATTATCGGTGCCTTGCTCAATGTAATTCCATACCTGGGTGGGTTGGTGGCAGTAGCATTACCCATGATGGTTGCATTGGCCACCAAATCTTCAGCCTGGTACTCAGTTTATGTGTTAGTAGCATATTATATCATACAACTTATTGATAATAATTACATTGTGCCTAAA
>JBAXXB010000212.1:0-8262 GCA_037128115.1 Bacteroidota bacterium | reverse complement strand
GATAGGACAATCATACAATCTGGTGAAAAGTTTTACGTTACTATGTTAAAAGGTGTCATAGTATTTTCTTCGGGATTTGCAATTTGACCAAAGTCTGATTAAATTTGTAAGAAGCAACCTGCGGAAATACTGATCCCTCGGGAAACATTGGCGGTTTAGATGAACCATGTAAGACCGAAGGTTGAATAGCATAAGTATATAATTATTAATGAACGGCTTAGGTGCAGGCCCAATGATGATATCCTGACTTACCACAGAAACTTGGATACACTGAATTTAAGGAATTAATTTTTAACAATACCTATTATAAAATGAATATCCCTGATCAATATCCTGCCGGCGGGCGTATACTGGTGAGCCAACCCTCATTGACTGACAGGTTTTTCAGCAGGTCAGTCGTTATGCTTGCTGAACATGGACCGGAAGGAAGCTTTGGCTTTATTGTAAATAAACCTGCTCATCTGAAGTTAAATTCTGTCACCACCGAGTTTGGTTCTTTTGAAACGGACCTCTATCTGGGTGGCCCGGTGCAGGTGAATAACCTTTTCTATGTCCATTCTAAAGGGGAACTTGTTAAAGACAGTCTGAAGATTGTTGAAGGTGTTTACTGGGGAGGAAATATGGATGAGATTAAGAAGCTTATTTCTTCGGGGGAGATTACAGCCAATGATATACGTTTTTATGCAGGGTATTCTGGGTGGCAGTCGAAACAGCTTGATCGGGAGATGAGAGAGCATTCGTGGATTATACTCGACGGACAGAAAAAGTATGTATTTGGATCCCGCCCTAGCAGCTTATGGAAGAAAATCGTTATCACATTGGGTGACGAGTATCTACCCTGGATCAATTATCCCAAAGATCCAAATATGAATTGATCAGGAACCAGGCCTGAATTATTCTATGCCCTGTCTTCCATAATGATTATACCATGAGGGTTCATGCTCAGTCCAAGGGCTTAGGCATCAGAAAATATTCGACAGGGTTAAGAACAAATGACTCAGGAGGGCCGGTTTTAATACGATGGTAAAAACAAAACCAAATATGGCGCCCCAGAAATGAACGTCGTGCCCGATGTTATCCACATTCTTCTTGCCCATATACCCTGAATATACCAGGTAAAGTACCCCGAAAATAATGGCCGGGATGCCAATAGGAACTAAAAAGAGGTATATTTTACTGAGCGGATCAAATATGATGCTGGCAAACACTACCGCGGACACCGCACCCGATGCCCCAACAGCAGTATAACTATAATCGTCCTTATGTTTACCATAGGAGGGAAGCGTTGAAAGTGCTATTCCCCCCACATACAAAAGCAGGTAATAAAGAATGCCTTTGCCGCCAAAGTACATCATATAATATTGCTCCACGATCTGGCCAAAGGAGAACAGCACCATCATATTGATCAGCAGGTGAATCCAATCGGCGTGAATAAGGGCATACGTTAAAAAGCGGTAGGTGTTTTTAAAATGCTTAATATCATATGCGTTAAAAGCAAGCCTTCGGAAAAGTTCCCTGTTATTGAATGCAAGTAAGGATACAATTACAGTAATTGCGACTATAATGATAGTTACCGTCATATTATTTAGGATGCTGGGTATAATCAATTTCAGATCCAAGTACGCTGTGTGGTACCATGTATACGGCTAGCAAAATAATGGCAGCGGCAATGGCCCAATTCCTGGCAGTAGGGTTTTTACGTAGTTTTATTACCGCAATTAGCCAACCCAGAACTGCAAGGGCTGTTTTATTGTCTGTCAGATCGTGTCCGAAAGGCCAGCCAGTCCAATAGGCGTCAAATGCAAATTTCTGTACCACAGGTCCCAGGATAAGACCGCCTGGAATAAAGAATATTAAAGTAAGTAGGGCATACAGGTATGTCCTCTTGCCTTTAATTAAAGCTTCGATCCCGGCACGCGTACTGAAAAGCATGGCCAGGAACATGAGAAGTATATGGGGCAGCAGAATGTAAAGGGGAACAGGCCCTTTAAAGCGCATTACTACAGGGTGATCAGTAAGGCTAACTGTTTCCTTCTCGTCAGTGAGGTTCACACTATATTCCATTTTACCTGCTGCCGGCTGCCTGGGCATCATGAATTTGAGATCGGAATTTAAGGTATAAGTCAATGGTTCCTTTTTTATAGAGCGCCAGAGATTTGCAAAGCTTGCATCCCAGGAAGTATCTATCGTCCGTACCATTGCGGATTTGCTCAGGGTATCCGGGCTTTTAAAGCGCTTATAAATAATATTTCCGCTCACCGAAGTATCAGGAACCGTAATGCTTATGGGTGCATCTTTATCTGTTTCGGCTGTGCGGATCAGTTTATATTTAATTTCATGTTGATTCAGATTTATACTGCCATGAGCAGGGTAAGTAGGCCCGGTCATCCGCTGGTAAGCAGCTATCCCTACCGTAAAGATAATGGCGAATATCCACCAAAGTGTTGATTTTAAGGCTGAATTCATAATGCTGTAGTTGAATTAAAACGTGCGGCAAAAATATCTCATTATTTTCAGAATTCAGTGTAAATATGTTGATTTAAGAATATAATTATTATTCTGCTGATATATTTATAAAATAAGCCATTCGTTTCCCCGTTATCCAATTATAAAACTCTATTTCTACTCTTTTGGCTGACCGACTTAGATATACATATTCCGGAGTAATACATAAATCTCCAGGATTGGTTTTCCTGATTTTCATCATGCTTGGCCCTGTGCCCCTTTTCGCACAGGAAATGCTTGGAATTATGAACAGCAGCAGGGCGGGTATTACCGGCTCAGTCATCAATCCTGCAGTCCCGGTAACCTCTCCTTTCTACGTGGATATCAATATTGTAGCCGCAAATGTATTCGTTGAGAACAACTATGTGTATTTGGCGAAGGAGGAGTATCGTTTTAAACGCTTTTTTGAGAAAAACCCGGTTTTTCCTACACACGGACCAAAGGATAACCAGGTGTTATATGACGTTTACAACCAGAAAGATAAAAACGCCTATGCAAATGTACGCCTGTTAGGACCTTCTTTTTCGGTTACTGTGGGGCGGCATTCCTTCGGCATTGTGACAGGAGCGCGCGCGGTTATGTCGACCCGGAATGTGCCTTTCGATATAGCTAAATTTGCCTTTGAACAACTGGAATATCCACCGCAGTTTGATGTCAACTACGTGGACAACAGGAATGTGTACAACGCTGAACTGGCATGGATGGAGAATGGGTTCAATTATTCGTATGTGATAAAACAAAAAGCCATGGATTACTGGGCCGGTGGAATTACGGTCAAGAATTTACAAGGTTATGGCGGAGGATACCTGTATTCCAAGACACTGGATTATGTTCTCCTGGAACACGACACGCTGATCATACATAATGCAACACTGCAGGGTGGATACGCTCTCCCCCTGAATTATGAAACCAACCAGTACATGCGAGACCCGTTTTTTAAGGGAAAAGGTATAGGTATGGATATAGGAGTGATTTATGAAAAAAAGAAACAATCAGGTCACACTGAACAGGTGTCAAAACTCTGTGCTCCCAACTATATCCCTTATGTGTTTAAAATAGGAGTATCTATCATTGATATTGGCCGGGTAAAGTTTACCCATAACGCTGAAAAACTTGTTCTCGACAACAAGTCAACCTATTGGCCGGGTCTCAGTTTGTCCGATTATTCCAGCGTCAGGGAGTTTACGAATTCATTCAGCAACCAGTTTTATGGAGATACTACGAGTCTGATCCAGGGCAACGAAATTATAGTCGGCTTACCAACAGCACTTAGTGTTCAGGCTGATGTGAATTACCGTGGTAACTGGTTCTTCAATGGTACCCTGGTTTACCCATTGCAGGTTTCCAAATCAGGGCTTATACGGCCCGCAGTACTGGGTTTAACCCCCAGGTACGAAACAACCATGTTCGAGGCCAGTTTGCCGCTAACTCTTTACGATTGGTCAAAACCACGTATAGGTCTTAGTGCAAGGTTCAGGGGGTTTTATATAGGCACGGAGAAAATCAGCGGTTTCTTTCATTTTACTGACTTTACGGGCCTTGACTTATATGTAGGGCTGAAATTGTCGTTACGGAAAGGAAACTGCCACAGCAAACCAGCCAGCAACTGCGGGTACAATGAATACAAGAAGTTTACAAAATAGGGTCACAACTGAGTTGACTTACATACCTGTTTATCTGATAAATAATATGTTTGTGGGGTGAATTACCACAATAGTAAAATAGGTGCCAGGTTGCAAAAGTGGTGGCTTGGAATTTGAAATTAGGATAAAAAGATACTTCCCTATCATCACTCTCAACTTTAATGTTTCCATTCCTTACATTTCACCTTAATTCACGTCCTTCCTAATCCACAGTCCTTACATCCAGCGCATCGCGCAGGCCATTGCCGATCAGCATAAAAGCCAGCACCATGATCATGATGGCTATGCCCGGCAGTATAGCCAGGTACGCATAATCGAGTATGATATAGGCATAATTCTCTTTGATCATGCTTCCCCATGAAGGCATGGGAGGCTGAACCCCGATCCCCAGGAAACTCAGCCCGGCCTCAAGCAGTATGGCTGAGGCAAAGTTGGCAGCCGAGATCACTATTACAGGAGCCATGGCATTGGGAAGAATATGCCGGAATATGATCCTGAAATTCCGGTATCCTAAAGCCCTGGCCGCTTCGACGAATTCCTTTTCGCGCAGGCTCATAAACTGCCCGCGAACCACACGTGCCACTTCTACCCACATGGTAAGACCCACAGCAACAAAAACCTGCCAGAACCCTTTCCCCAGTGCAAATGTCACCGCTATAACGAGTAATAAGGTAGGAACTGCCCAAACCACATTTATGAACCATGAAATAAGGGCATCAATACGCCCTCCGAAATAACCTGCAATGGCTCCCAGGAATATGCCGATAAGCAGCGAAATAGCGACTGATATAAAACCGACCGAAAGGCTCACCCGGGTTCCAAGTATAAGCTGGCTATGTACATCTCTTCCGTAACGATCGGTTCCGAGCAGGAAAGTCTTCCTGCTGATATTACTGGAAACGATCTGTTCGCGGAGTTCGCTGACAGAAGTATTTATAGTTTTCCCATCAAGCGAGATAAATGAAAAACGGGCATCCTTTTGCAGGATTCTAGGCCTAGGGTTCAAAGGGTAACATACATCAGCCAGGTGGAAAGCCACTTCCAGGCCGGAAGAGTCCCTGCTGTATTCTTTGATAACAATGGAGTCGCCCGAAAACCGCTAACCGGTAAAGGGATGGCTCATGTACTTGTTCTCCTGCCCGTACAGCAGCAAGTGTAGCAGGTTCCTGGAGGGAATATCCTGGTTTTTTCTCACTTTGAGAACTTGTACTGACGATCCCGGCTTGAGTGTTGCCAGCAGCAGGTTCTGTTCATTCACCATGGGTGTTTTATCAGGCGTGATCCAATAACCGCAGATGCTAAGAATGGCTACCAGGCCAATAAACAGTAATGAGCCGAAAGCGATCCTGTTCCTGCGGAAACGAATCCAGGCCAATTTGCTGAGGGAACCCGTGTTATCGTATGTGTGTTTTCGAAGGAACAAATTGTTGGATTTAAGAAAAATGAAGTAAATTAGACAGTATTGTTTTAATTGAACGGAATAAGCGATTTATCCTGTCAAAAAAATAATTTATGCTTGAATGTCAATTGATTGCATTTGGTCATGATATAGGATATTCATATGGAACACTCAACATAAAATGTGAAAATCCCAAAACTCATATTTTTTTTTATTACTAATTTCGAGTGTTTTTCAGTCTTTTTCCGTCCAGTATCAACCATAACTGGGTTATTAGAATCGCCGGCTTCCAAATATTACTTTCACAAAATCATCAAGATCATCTTCTTCCTCTGCTGTATTATAGGTTTTAACAAAGTCAAGAACCTGTTTTTTAGAGTTTGTCCATTCCAGGGTGGAGGCCATGTTGTTAAGATCGGTATAAATACCCAGCAACTCTGATTTATCTTTCAACATCAGGCGTAGTGCATGATTTTCGGTATGATAGGCATATGACATAACAGGTAAGTACCTCGGATGATTATATATACGGATTTTGTCCTCCTCCAGTTCTTTTACCTGTTGCCTGAGTACCGAAATATAAATGCCCAATTTTTCGTCAGTTAGTTTTTCGAGATGTTCGGAGGTTTTATGTACCCATTCCAGTTCTAGTTTCAGCAAAGCGGGCAAATCCTTCTGTTCATAAGCCACCGTCACTCTTTTCATGATTTCTTCCTTTTCGGCTTTTGTAACCGGATCAATTTCGGTGTCAGGATGCAATACCTTGGCAAGAGCGATATAGATACCTCTTAAACTTTTAGTTTTCTGGATTTCTTCTGCCTTTCGTGCCATTTCTGCTTCAAGCTGTTCTTTCGAACTATTGCCTTTAAGTGGTGCCTGGTTTTGCCGGGATTGCTCATATTTTTCTTTCATACTGGCGTAAAACCGGGCCTGGCTTTCAGGACTGTTGTCTATGTCGTCCAGTTCTTCGGGCTCAATGTCCATCCCAAAAGCATTATTTATATATTCGGCAAAAATTAGTTTAGCATCCTCCATTTGCCTTTGAACATTATCCTTGTAGGATACCTCCGACCATTTGTCAAAAAAGGCTTCCTGCTCAGGGCTTGGTTCAATACTGGAAAAAGCTTCATTGCATTGTTCACGTATTACGGCGGCTATTTTGTTGGTTTGATTTATTGTGAATTTAATGTTTTGCGTAGCCCTTCCCAACGCCATAGCCAATTGCAACCTCGAATGGGCCACCATAGTTTCCAAAGGGCTTATTTCCCTGCCATGAAAAGATAGAAGCCTCGAGAGTTTATCGGCTAGATTCGTATTTTCTTTTTCAATGTTTTCAATACGCTTGGTCAGCCTGTTGAACAATTGCTGGTTTTTGGAAAGTGATTTTTTGTCTTTGACAACAATTTTCAGTCCTTTCCCTTTAGGCTCATCAAATTCTCCAAAAAGTGTCTGCATTGCAGTAGATATTATGTTTGTCTAGAACCAAACTCTGTAGAGTTTGCGGGAGTTTATTATTTTGTTTTGAGATCCGCTGCAATACAACTGGATATGGATCCCCGGAAATAACAGGAAACTGTCTTCCTATATTGGCTTATATTATTCTGCCCCGGTATTCCGGCAGCTTATGAATGCTTACATCAGAATTTGGTATCTCCGCTAAGAATTCCACCGAGCAAACTTCCGCCAATCCCGCCTATGCCGCGAGATTCTTCACGGTTGCTGTGAGAGGATGATACAATTCTGTCGGCCAGTCGCGATAGGGGCAGGCTTTGCAGGTAAACGGTCCCGGGCCCTGTAAGACTGGCCAGGAACATTCCTTCTCCTCCGAATAGTGCATTTTTGAATCCTCCAACGAACTGAATATCATAATCAACCGTGGGTGCCATGGCCACGAGGCAGCCGGTATCAACACGCAAGGTTTCACGCTCGCGCAGGTCGCGGCGGATGATCATCCCGCCGGCATGCACAAAAGCCAGCCCGTCGCCCGACAAACGCTGAAGAATGAAGCCTTCGCCACCGAAGAAACCTGCGCCAATTTTCTTGGTAAAAGCAATGTCGATATCAATGCCGTTAGCAGCACACAAGAAAGAGTCTTTCTGGCAAATAAAGGTTCCGCCTACCTGCCTCAGGTCCAGGGCTATTATTTTGCCTGGATAAGGCGCCCCGAAAGAAACACAGCGTTTTACAGGGGCAGTATTATAGAAGGTGCAGATAAAGAAACCATCACCGGTGAGCATGCGTCTCAATCCCTTGAAAATTCCGCCGCCGGTCCCGGTTTCCATCTGTATGTCTTCTTCCATAAACATCATGGCGCCTACTTCGGCACGCACACCTTCCGAAGGGTCCAGTTCAATTTCGACGATCTGCATATCATCGCCGAGGATTTTGTAGTCGATTACGTCTGCCATTTTGATTGTATTTTTAGTGGTTTTTGGTTTATGGGTATTACAGAATAGCTATTTGAAAACAGTGAACGGATGTGGTGGGAAAAGCTATTCGCTGTATGTTCCAGTGTGAAAAGACCATTTTTCGATTTCCATTTACTACCAGGTATTTATTTCCAACGCAAATCTATTAAAAATGATCCAAAAACACTTTCAAATTATAAAATTATAGCTTACTTTTGCCACTTCTAACACGGTGGTATTAGCTCAGCTGGTTAGAGCGCCGGATTGTGGTTCCGGAGGTCGTGGGTTCGAACCCCATATTCCACCC
>JBAXXB010000211.1:0-8263 GCA_037128115.1 Bacteroidota bacterium | reverse complement strand
CAAATAACCAGACCGCCACTGTTACTTTCCAATATGGACTTACCGTTGCCTATGGCTCAACAGTAAATGCTACACCTCCGACTGTGACCGGGGTTACCGCAACAGGCGTTTTGGCTGCTATTACCGGTTTGTCATTAAGTACAACCTATCACTTCCGTGCAGTTGCTGTAAATGGAACAGGTACAACCAATGGTAACGACATGATCTTTACGACCGGTTGTGTTACGCCTGCCGCAGCAGGTGCCATAACAGGCCCGGCTTCCGTTTGCCAGAGCACAACAGGGGTTGCATACAGTGTTGGTGCCATTACAGATGCTTCAAGCTATGTATGGACAGTTCCTGCCGGAGCGACCATCGCAACCGGTGGTACTACTAATTCTATTACTGTAGATTTCAATGGTGCAGCCAGCTCTGGAAATATTACAGTTTATGGCAGCAGTGGTTGTGCCAGCGGAGCTTCTTCCTCCAAAGCAATTACCTTAAATGCAAGGCCGTTACCTGTAATTACCGGGCCAACAGCAGCTTGTGTTAACTCTGCCGGAAATGTTTACAGTACAGCTAGCGGCATGACCGGATATACCTGGACTGTTTCCGCCGGAGGCGCTATCACGGCAGGCACAGGCACTAACGCCGTAACAGTTACCTGGAATACAGCTGGTCCTCAAACTGTTAGTGTTAACTATACCAATGCTAACAGTTGTAATGCCACTGTTCCAACGGTTTATAATGTAACGGTTAATCCTTTACCTGTACCGGTAATCACCGGGTCCGCCTCACGTTGTGTGGGTTCAATAGGAAATGTTTACTCTACTGCCGCAGGAATGACGGGCTATACCTGGACTGTTTCGGCAGGTGGTGCTATTACAGCAGGCACAGGCACAAACGCTATTACAGTTACATGGAATACAGCCGGTGCTCAAACCGTTAGTGTAAATTATACCAATGCTAACAGTTGTTCCGCCGCCACCGCTACGGTTTACAATGTTATCGTAAATCCACTTCCGGTACCTGTTATTACAGGTTCAAACTCAGTGTGCGTCAACTCGACGGGAAATATCTATACCACCCAATCGGGTATGACTGCCTATACCTGGACCATATCAGCAGGCGGTACTATTACTGCCGGTGCTGGTACCAATGCCATTACAGTTACCTGGAACACAGCCGGTGCACAGAGCGTGAGCGTTAACTATGCGAATGCCAACCTTTGTACAGCCGTAGCTGCTACAGTTTACAGTGTAACGGTTAACCCGCTTCCTGTTCCTGTAATAACAGGTTCAACAACCGCGTGTGTAGGCATAACAACCAACATCTACTCAACGGCTAGCGGGATGACAGGATATGCATGGACAGTTTCTGCCGGCGGTGTTATCACTGCTGGTGCCGGTACAAGTGCTATTACAGTTACCTGGAATACAGCCGGTGCCAAAACGGTCACTGTTAACTATGCAAATTCATTTGGATGCATGGCAGCAACTCCTGTTACATTCAGTGTAACTGTTGCAGCTGGAACAACACCGACCATCACCGGACCAACCCAGCTTTGTGCAGGATCAACCGGTGTTACTTATGTTACCCAACCAGGTTACTCAAACTATGTGTGGACTATCTCCTATGGGGGTGTTATCACCTCGGGTCTGAACTCCAATCTGGTTACCGTGGACTGGGGAACAGCAGGACAACGCTATATCGCCGTCAACTACCAGAATACATCTGGCTGCAGCGCTATCGCACCTACTACCTACAATGTGACCATACTTTCAGTTCCTGATCCTATGATCACAGGTAACAACAGCGTTTGCCAGGGCACAACGGGGGTTACTTATTCAACCCAGCCTCTCAACTCGGCTTATGCCTGGACCGTATCTGCCGGTGGAACTATCACTGCAGGTGCAGGTACAAGTGAAATCACCGTTAGCTGGATTGCAGGCGGGAACCAGACCGTAAGCGTGAATTTTACCAATTCGCTCGGCTGTACCGCTCTTCAACCTACCGTATTCAATGTAACTGTCGCTCCTCTGCCAGCTACTGCAGGAACCATTACCGGAACCTCACCGGTATGTGCAGGAACCCAGGGTGTTGTTTATTCGGTACCTGCTATCACCAATGCAACTTCCTATAACTGGGTTGTGCCTGCCGGTGCTACCATCGCATCCGGAAGCGGGACCAATGCCATAACAGTTAACTTCGCCTTATCTGCTGCCTCAGGCATCATGAAAGTAAATGGGGTTAATACTTGCGGCTCCGGCACCAGTTCTCCAAACTATACACTGGTTGTAAATCCTATCCCTGCAACCCCGGTGATTACACAACACCTGGATACACTTACCAGCAGTGCCAATACCGGCAACCAATGGTACCTCAACGGTGTGATCATCCCGGGTGCTACCGGCAAGAAACACATTGCTGTGTATACCGGAACGTATACGGTTATAGTAACTCTCACCGGTTGCAGTTCGGCTCCGTCGAACGGCATATTGGTACTCCCGGTTTCTATACAGGACTTCGAGCTAAGCCATGATTTTGATGTTTATCCTAACCCCAACCAGGGACAATTTAACATCAAGGTAATGTCGGCTAAACCTGTGGAACTGAACATCGAAATCTACAACAGCATTGGTACTCTACTTTGGAAACAGGAAAAGGTCACCATCGACGGTACCTATATTACTCCTGTTGACCTGAAGGCAGCTTCGAATGGTGTTTATATGGTAGCCCTGCGTAGCAGGGATAATACCATTACACGCAAGGTGATCGTTATGAAGTAAGCATCGTAAACCATCACACCTTCATCAAAAAAGCCGGAGAAATCCGGCTTTTTTGTTTATACGGACAAAATTTCATATTTATTATATGACTTTTTACTAAATCTATCTTGTATTCAGAAATGTTCATTATATTTGGACTATCAAAGCAAAAACCAAAGTAACCAAATTCATTTATGATTAACTAAAACAACACGTTTATGAAAAAATTTCTACTACTGTGTTTTGTCCTGCTATCAGGTATTTATACCTTTGGACAGACCATTTTTACGCAGAATTTCGAGGGCGCGTGGACTTTACCCACCACCCTCAGTCCTGCCTGGAGCGGAACCACCACTCCTGCCGATAACGTATGGCACAGGAATGATTACACCACAGGTTGGGCCAGTGCGACGGGATCGTACACTCCCGCCGGGGCTAACAGTACAACCTATTCGGCCCGGTTTCACACTTATGACGCAGCCACTGGTACAACCGGCGATCTGATCACACCTGTAATAGATTTGTCAGGATATACGGCGGGTGCAGTGGTAGCAAAATTTTACTACATAAACACTTCCGGAACCGACGTTTTGCGTTTGTATTCTTCAAATGATGGCGGAAGCACCTGGTCAGCTGCACTTGGTTCCACCCTGGGTGTTTCTGCTACCTGGACAGAATATTCATTTACCTTACCCGGGAATTCCGCCACAACTAAAATCAAACTTACAGCTACCGGCGACTATGGTGTATCCGATATCGGTGTGGACGAATTCAGGGTTCTGAACCCGATAATTCCGCTACCTCCAGTTTCGTTTACTGTATCTGCCGTAGCTCAAGGCGGGATGACGGTAGGTTGGACTGATAACTCGGCCAATGAAACCGGTTTCAGGGTATATCGCTCTGCCGACGGAGTTTCTTATACTCAAGTAGGGGCCGATATTGCTTCAACTTCAGTTGCCACAACAGGCACACTTTATTCGCAGGCCCAGACCGGGCTTTTAGCCGGGACTACTTATTATTACAGAGTGGTTTCCTATACCGATGCTGAATCATCTTATCTTACCGGGTCACAAACCACATTACCTGCCACTCCCAGGTGCGGAACGAAAAATGTAGGTCCAACCGGTGATTACCTTTCATTAACAGCCGCATTTTCCGACCTGACTACCAATGGTATAACATGTGCTGTAAATTTGGTTCTTCAGCCTGCTTATGTTTCAACGGTTGAAACTTTCCCTGTACTTGTTCCAGCCATTTCCGGGGCAAGCGCTATCAATAAAGTGACTGTATATCCCGGAGCAACCGGTTTATCCATAACCAGCAGCAATACCACAGGTACTGTTAACCTGAATGGTGCAAAATATGTATATTTCGACGGAAGGGTAAACGCTGCAGGTACTGCAAAGGACCTGGTTGTTGAAAACTCCTCAACGGCAGGATATGCCTTCCAGTTGATTAATGATGCCTCTTTTAATGGAATACAGTATTGCGTTGTAAAAGGTGCAAGCATTTCAACAGCCAATGGTATCATCAGTTTCGCCGGCACAACCGGAACTACCGGTAACAGCAATAACCTGGTCGATAACTGCGAAATCAGAGACGGCGTTTCTAGCCCGCTTTATGCAGTTTACTCTTCCGGTTCTGCAACTCCTTCGGCATATAACAGCAACAACACGGTATCGAATTGTATGATCCATGATTTCTATGCAACGGCAGGTGGAAACCCACTTGGTATAGGATTAGCAGGAGGTTCAACAGCCTGGACCATTAGTGGAAACAGTTTCTACATGACTTCGGCGAAAAGTCCGACCGTTGCCGTTGGATATAACGTCATCTTTCTTGCTTCCGGCGACGGCTATTCCATCCTCAATAATTACATAGGCGGTTCGGCACCCAGTTGCGGAGGAACACCCTGGACTCTGAATGGAAACGGCACCCCGCCGACAATAGCCAACTTTATTTATGCGATCCGCTTTGCTGCAGGTTTAACTATTAACCCCAGCACAGTGCAGGGAAATACAATTTCCAATATCAACCTCTACACGAATCCTACTGCTGCTTCTATCTTTTTTACCGGTTTACTCTCTACTGTCGGTATCCAAAACATAACGGGCAATGTAATCGGCTCAGCCACCGGGACCGGTTCTATTAATATTTCAGTAGGTAACGGAGCATATACTTCTTCTTATGAAGGACTTGATTTCAGGGGAATGTACGGAAATGTGATGAACAACACGGTTGGTTCCATCAGCATTACCGGTGCCGCTGCCTCAACCTCCACCTATGCGTTGACCCTGAGGCCCATCTCCGTGACTCCAACCGTTCAGAATGGCACTTGCATTGTCAGCGGCAACCTTGTCGGAAGTCTCACCACAGCCAATAGCATTCAAAGTCCTTCCATGACTTTCCCTCCTTTGCAAATTCAGGGTCTCTACGTAGCGTCCACAGGATCAGGCACAATGTCGGTTGCTAACAACACTATTGCAAACATAAGCAACCTGAGTTCGAATACCACTACTCATATTGTTGGCTTATATAGTTCCGGAACGGGTGTTCCGAATGTTGTAACCGGAAACACAGTACGTGATCTGACCACGTCTTCCTTAAATACAACTGTTACCGGAATCGCATCGCTGAATGGAATTTATTCTCTCAATTCCGTGCCCGGGGCAATTGTTCGGTCCAACAGCATCTATAACCTTACTAATACCGATGCTTCTGCAGCAGTGACCATTCATGGCTTGTATTTCGGCCATGCCAACGGAACCCTGCTGGTGGAGAAGAACTACATCCATAATATCGCAACGGCTTCCTCGAGTGCTACATCGCAGGTAGACGGTATGTACCTGATCAACGCCGGCACTTACGTGACCGTTAAAAACAACATGATACAGCTGGGCGTTAATCCTGATGGTACAGGCAATGCAGGCAGCTGTATTATCAACGGTATATACGAAAGCAGTGCGACTATTGATAGCGTGCTGAATAACAGCATCTTTATCGGTGGCGGACCAGGAGCAGTTACAACCGGGAACACTTACGCTTTGAACAGTGTAATGACACCGTCATTGTCGACACCGAGGATATGTATCGGCAACATTTTCTACAACGCACGCTCGGGAGGGTTAACCGGAAAGCACTATGGCATTAAAATTGCCGGAACCCTGGCTTTCCCGTTAGGTGTCACCAGCAATTACAACCTTATCCTTGCTAATGGAGCCACAGGAGGAACTTTCGGATACTTCAACTCTGCTGACCAGGCTACCTTTGCAGCCTATAAGGGAGCAACCAATACCGAAATGGCAAGCGGCAACGCTGATCCCAATTTTATCGCGCCTTCGGGTAACACAGCCACGGCAAACCTGCATGTTCAGAGCCCGACCCCTGTTGAAGGAGCCGGGAAAGCACTTGCCAATGTGACTGATGACTTTGACGGAACTGCCAGGAGCGGACTTACACCTTCCGATGTAGGCGCCGACGCAGGAAGTTTCACACTCTCGGCCGATGTGTTCGGACCAAATATCAGCTATGTGGCTATGGGAAATGGCACCACGGCTAACAGGGTACTGACCAACTGGGCTACCATCACCGATAATGTGGGTGTATCCACTGGAGCAAGCCTCCCAAGAATTTATTACAAGAAGTTGAGCGAAGCATACGCCTTTGCCGGGAACACCTCCGCCAACAACGGCTGGAAATATGTTGTTGCCAGCAATTCAACCAGCCCGTTCAGCTTTACCATCGATTATTCACTGCTCACAGCAGCTCCTGTTGCCGCCGACATCATACAGTATTTTGTCGTTGCCCAGGACGGGGCAAATAACCTGAGTTCAAGTGTACTGATGGCAGGATCGAGCGCTAACCCACCGGTTCAGAATATCAATGCTAACCCGGCACTTGCCAATCTTCAGCAATATACCATTGTTACCGCTTCTGTTCCAACAACTATCAATGTTCCGGGAACTTATGCCACACTTACCGGCGCTGGAGGTGCTTTTGATATGATCAACCAGGGAGTGCTTGTAGGCAATACTACTATTAATATCGCTGCCGATCTCGTCGAACCAGGTACCATTGCCTTAAACAGCTGGGCCGAGGATGTGCCTGGTGCAAACTACACCCTGACCATCAAACCAGATGCTTCGACACTTCGTACGATCAGTGGAACTGCAGTAGCTAACCTGACTGCCATGATACGCACCAACGGAGCCAGTCGCCTGACTATTGACGGCCAAAGCGGAAAATATCTTACTTTTCGGAATACGCTGGCTTCTGCTGCCAACACAGGACCAACCATCCAATTCAACGGAGGTTCACAAAACATCTTCCTGAAAAACTGTAACATTGAAAACAACGGGACTACAACTACTTATGGAGCAGTAAATATTGGCTCTACAGGTACGAATATTGTCGAAATTTCAGGGAATGATATACACGACGCAGTTGCTGGTACAGTCGGTCTTGTAGCAACAGGCATTTATAATGGTAGTTTTACTAATTCCATAAAAGTGCTGAATAACAATATTTATAACTTCATTAACTACGGCCTTAATTTCACAACCGTCGCTGATGGAGCTATTATTACCGGAAACAGTTTTTACTACAGCACTGCTACTGTTTCTACCGCTTCGCAGTATTGTATTTCCCTTTTAGGAAGCACAAATAACCATACCATCAGTAACAACTATTTTGGTGGCACCGCTCCTCTTTGCGGCAGCACAGCATGGACAAATTCCAGCACAAACACCATTTATGGTATCTACCTTACACTTGGCGTTATTGCACCATCCACCGTTTCGAACAATACCATCCAGAATTTCAATCTCTCAAACACCACATCCGGAAATTTTTATGGTATCAATTTCACGGCAGGAGTTCTTAACATTCTGAACAACCTGGTTGGAAGTACGACCGTTCCCGGCTCGATTACCAATGCGAGATCTGCTGGATTTCTATATGCTATTTATGGTGCTTTATCGGCTACGGCTGCATCCAGCATACAGGGAAATGTTGTCACGGGCCTGAATTATACAAATTCCACGTTTACCGGATCCATGTATCTCATGGGCTTTACTGCAGGTATTTTAAAAATCGGTACAATTACCCCGAATATCATAGGTAGCAATACGGTTGCCGGTGCAATTACCTGTGCCGGGCCCGGAACTATCTACGGTTTGTACTGCTCTTCTGCTAGTCCTGGTAATTCAATTGAAAATAACATTATTGGAAACTTGTCCTACACAGGGACCACAGGTTCTCCTTTTGCAAGGGGAATGTACATTTATTCTGCCAATACAAAAAAGAATAAGATTTTCAACATTTCCTGCGCAAATGCTGGAATGACACCTAATATTTATGGAATATACCTCTACGGGGTTGCCGGTGTTACCAATGAGTTTTCAAACAACCTGGTTTCATTGGACGGCGGTGTTGCCACTAACCCGACAATTTATGGTTTTTATGATGCTTCCTATTCCACAGCATTCTATAACCTGTACTCTAATGACTTCTATGTG
>JBAXXB010000210.1:0-8303 GCA_037128115.1 Bacteroidota bacterium | reverse complement strand
AAATATAAGGTTATTATTCTGATTAACAATGAATTAAATTATAGAACTCCCCTATGGTATTTTTTCAGTTGTCCGACAATCAGGGCATTCCATTTCTCTCCTTTATAGCTTAGTATATCGTTCGCATTTCCGTCATCAAACGAAAATGCTATGCAGGGTTTCTGCGGAGTCTGTGCATCAGTTTTATGGGTTGCTGAAAGAAGGGTGGCCAGCAACAAAACTACCAATGTTTTATTCATCTATTATTATTGAGTGAATTTATTTCCAATCAGAAGGCTACACATATTCTTGCAGGAAAAATGCCGGGTTTTACTCCCCGGCATTTCCCCGTTATTTCATGAAATGGCGAATCCTATTTTTCACCGGCAGGAAGGGCTGGTTTTTGATCCTCATTCTTTAACGGGTTGATCATTTCCATCAATTTCAGGCCAAGCAGCCCTTCGATTGCGGTACCGTTGGCGTTAGTGCCACCTATCAGCACGTCGGGGATAAGTTTCACATTTCCTTTGGCCAATTCCTCGGTAATTTTATAGCGCGTAAAGTTTTCGCCACCTAACGCCTTCACTGCCAGTTCATACGCTTCGGCGGTTGATTTGCCAATGGCCAGGATTTTACCGGCTTCAGCATCTCCTGTAAGCGAAATCTGTTCAGCCTGCGCCGAAGCTTTGAGTTTTATGGCTTCCGAATCGGCCTGCGCCCTTGCACGGGTTGATTCGGCTTCGGCATGAGCACGCATCTTGGTGGCTTCGGCTTCGGCACTTACGGCAAGTTTTACACTCGTGGCATCTCCTTCTGCTTTTTTAACAGTTGCATTTGCTGTGCGTTCCGATATCTCTACACTTTGCTGCGCCTTTACAATATCTTTCTGCATATCGGCAATAGCTGTTTCTTTCTCCATGCCCTGCCGGGTTTCCTGGGCTTGTTTCTGGGTTTCGTAGGTTACCTTCTGCTCTTCAGCAATTTTCCGGTCCGTTAGTGTTTTCATAAGCGTTTCAGGCGGAACAATATCCCCGATCAGGGTATCGACAGCATTGACATTATACTCATCCAGCACCTTTTTAATATGCGATTTTGCCGATTCCTGTCTCTCCTTACGGGTGCTCAGGAAAGCGATCACGTCGCTGTCCTGTGCCGAGTTCCTGAAATAATTCCCAATGGTTGGTTCCAGTACCTGCGAAACCAAATTTACCATGTTTCCGAAACGGGCAATTACCTTGGGTGCCTCGGTGGAAGGTACATGGATAATCTGGGCAACATCGAGGTTGAACGGGAAACCATCTTTCGAACGAACTGTAATAGTTGACAGGTTCTTATCCAGGTTATGGGCTTCGCTCCTGGCCGTGGCCCAGTTTAATACGAGATTGGTAGTGGGAACCAGTTCGACTTTCATGATGTACTTGTTGACAGGGTATTTCCCTGGTCCAAGCGGCTCCAGCCAAACGCCTTTACTCCCTTTTTCCACAATGTTGCCGTGTTTAAAGTCATTCCCGGTCAGATCCTTTCCTTCCTGGCCGATGTAAGATATTACCACTCCTACATAACCTATCGGGATCTCAGTCATCGGAATTTCTTCCATCTGCACTGCCCAGGGATTTAAATTGTAGGAACCTGCCAGGATAACCTGTGGTTGAAGACCCCGGTTCCCTCCATTTTTGATAAAACCATCAAAATTCTGAAAATTATTATGTCCTTCAATTAATTTGCCGGCAATCTGGGAAGCCTCAATCGGAAGACCATCGAGTGTGGTAACTATACCCACCATGCTTTCCTGTATCCGTATCATATCTGTTATCGAAACCTGGAAGAGCAGGGTATTGATACGGTAGGATCCCGCCGTAATATAGGCTGTTTGCCTTCCGCGCTGTCCCCCGTTATCCAGGAATTTTTCGGCATCCTGGTAACTGTCGGACTCCACCTGCTGGGCCAGGATATTCCCTGTGGGTATACCCGCACCATCTTTGGCGAGGATAAGCCCGATTTTGCCTTCCGGGATAATGGTAAACGGGGCCATGATTATGTCAAACTGCCAGACCCATTTGCCAAAATATAAACCGGGAGCCAGGGCCTTTGCCTGGAAGCCGGCTTCCCCCTTGGTGGCAATGATCCTGCCATCGGGCAATTCCCTGTTGGCCCCAAAGAGCACAAATTTTTTGGTAACCAGGCCTATTTTGTCTTCCGGAACCATAACCATTCCTAAGATAAATCTGAATATGTACTTATACAAAGCAATACATACCAGGATTAAAATCAACCACCAGTAACTTAACAAAATGCTTTCCATGAATGACGTACTGTTAAAAATTGTTGTATTTGTTTGAATTATCCGAAATCAAAATTATGGTTTTTTATAGCAGGCAAACCAGTTTAACCAGGGAAATTCAGGTTTTGGCCCTGTTTTCATTTCCACACGCCTCATTGGTAATTGAATAGCCTGTTTTTATGCTATTTCGTTGGAATAAGGAATCGTAAAATAGAATACGGAGCCTTTCCCGACTTCGGTTTCGACCCGGATGGTACCACCGAGTATCTCAACATACGATTTCGCAATGGATAAGCCTAAGCCTGAGCCTCCAAACTGCCTGGTGTCGGAAACATCGGCCTGTATAAACCGCTCAAAAATAGATTGCAGCTTGTTATGGGGAATACCAATACCGGTATCTTTTACATAAAATTCCAGCTCGGTTGGAGCATTGCCAAGGTTAATCTCATCGCTGCCGGCAGTTTTCAGTTGATAGCCATAAGCAATTGACCCTGATATTGTAAATTTCACCGCATTATCCAACAGGCTCGAAAGTATAGAGTCAAGTTTACTGCTGTCAGTTTTAATAGTACAATTAGTGTCAGGTAAGGTATTGCTGAACGTAAGCAGTAATCCTTTCCGTTCGGCTTTATGCCGGAATTGCGCATTCAGCCTCGCATTTAACTGGTTTATGTTGGTCAAGGCCAAGGTTTGTTTGATCTGCCCTGTCTGGATTTGTGAAATTTTGACAATATCGTCTATCGTATTCATCAACCGGTCTGCACTTCGGTTGATAAGGTCTGTATACGCATTTTTTTCGGAATTGCTGAGGTCGGTTTCCTGAAGCAGGGTCAGAAATCCCAGGATTCCATTGAAGGGAGTCCTTATTTCGTGCGAGATATTATTCAGGAAAGCCGTTTTCAGGCGGTCACTTTCTTCGGCTTTGTCTTTGGCTAAAAGTAGTTCTGTGGTGCGGAGTTCAATCTCCTGGTTTTGCAGGGTCAGCTCTTTATTGGCCGCAATTAATTCCTGTTCCGCGATCTTGAGTTTAGAGATATCGTTGGAAATTCCAATTACTCCGATTACGTTTCCCTGTGAATCCCGCATGGGAATCTTACTCGTGTCGACCCATACAAACTGCCCGTTAGCTTGGTGTTGTATTTCGATAATGTGCAGTTTTGTCTTGCCGCATTTTATTACTACGGCATCGTCTTTCAGATAATTGCTGGCTTCGGTTAAGGCCCAGGGCAAATCATAATCGGTTTTCCCGACAATTTCAGCCGGGCTGCCTAACCCGGCCCCGGTAGCAAACATCTGGTTACAGCCCAAATACTTCGATTGCCTGTCCTTCCAGAATACAAGACCGGGGAAGTGGTCGAGCACGGTTTGCAGCATATGTTCGCTTTTAACCAGGGCTTCCTTGTTGTGCTTACGTTCGGTTATTTCTGTGATAATTCCGATCAGCCCCAGTATATTTCCTCCTGCGTCCTTTATGGCATCAGCGCGCTCAAAGGCCGGGAAGATTCGTCCGTTTTTTGTAACCATTTCCAATTCGCCCGCCCAGGGTTCGCCGCCAGTGATGGTTTCATACAGTTTTTTAGCCACATCCGGGTCATGGATTACGGATTGCCCTCCACCGGCTGCTGCAATTTCTTCCGCGGTAGCGTATCCAAATAAATCGGATAAGGCTTTATTCTGGTAAAAATGTTTTCCGCTGGCATCCGAGATTCCTATGGCATCGCTGGTCGATTCAACGGCTTTCGCAATAAAGAGCATCCTTTCTTCCGCTTTTTTACGATCGGTAATGTCGTAGACAAAACCGCTGCAAATCAGTGGATTTCCATTTCTGTCTTTTTTAACAACGGAACCATAATCATAGAAATGCATATACTCACCTGATCTGGCCCTTATACGGTATTCAGTTTCATATTTTTCAAATTTCCCCTCCAAATGAACTTTCATCGCATGCATGATCCTGCCGTAATCTTCGGGATGTACCAGGGTCGTGAAATCTGTATAATGAATAAAATTTTCGGGAGGATAACCCAGCATTTCTGCTTTTCTTTTATCGAATGTGACATTGCCGGTAACAACATCCATTTCCCACCAGGCCATTTTCCCGCCCTGCATAGCCAGTGCAAGCCTCGACCGGGTTTCGTTCAGCGAATCCTGTGATATTTTGAGTTCAAGGTCCTCATTGTCAATCAACGCTTTCAGGAAATTATTCTCCTTCTGCAGTTCGATTAACTCTTCGATTAATTGCTCTTTGGATTTTTCCTGATCATTCATCTTGGAAGATATTAACAGCTGAAGGTTTCTATACCAGGATCTTCGATATGGAGCAGATCTGCCTGAAATCAACTGCTTTTATAAAATAATAAGGTAATTATATGACCAACGGCTATGTTCTTTTTCCTGTTAATCGGGAAGTAAATATACAACTATTCGCTGGTGTAAGGGAAAATAATTTTTGCCTGATGTTTTCAAAATACAAGGGATTTACCTGGCTTTTGGGGCACTTTGCATTGTGCTTTTTTTTAAAAATCGCGACATATATTCAATGATTATGGCCGTGTATGTTTAATCGCAGACAAATACCTAGAATAAAGCCAGAGTGTATAGTTGCGATTTTCGCAGGCTGGTTTACCCCCTTTGGTCTATGCCTGCATATGCTGTTTTTTACCTGAAGCATTTATGGTTAAGGCATAATTTTAAATAGGATAACTAACGAGTACATATTAATACGTTCGGGATTGCTGCAGAAGGAGCAATTGAAGCCTCGGAGCAGGCATCTGAAACAAAGGAATATACATATGGATTCACAGAATGAGTAACTGAAGCCATGCATCAGGCACCTGAATCCACGGATTGGGTGACTGAATTTGCAGAATGAATGCATGAAAGCGCAGAATGAATAACTGGAGTTATGGAATGATAAACTTAAACCCTGGAAAGGATGGATGAATGCCCGGGATGAAAAACGGAATAGCAGAAATAATTTTTGGAAGAGCGGCACAATTTCCCGGAGAGGCATACGTGTACTGCGGAATCGCTATGCTGCTGATATTGAAACGATACTGCGCTTTCACGGGAGGGCCGGTTTTTTTGGGAAAGCAGCAACTATATATATATGGAGGAATATAAATATCGGATTATCAAGTGTATAAAAATAATTCGGCTGGCTATGCGATGCAGGAGGCGATTTTGAAAAAAATTTGCTTTTTCGCAACAAATAGCGTACCTTTAGATGTGTTAAATCAAACCTGGTTTTCATTAAAACTCTGACCCTATGAGTAAGAAGCAATCTCCGGGCAGGGAATACAATTTCCCGGATACGGATCTGAAAAAAACAGCCGACAGGATCATCGGTTGTATACAACGTGACAGGGACCAGTTTTCAGAGCGCGGGTTTACCGATGCAAAACTGTTACAGGTAAAGGGAATGGTAAATGATTTTGCTGACATTCCCAGCGATGTCGAATTACTCGGTGCCTTATCGAAGGCAACCCAGAAGAAGGATGTGTCGGCCGAAAACGCACGCATACAGATGCGGTCGGTACGCACCATGGCTCATAATGCCTTTGGTGTAAAGTCACCCTCGTACCGCAGTTTCGGTTTCGAAAACATGGACAGTATGAGTGATGAACAACTGTTCTTCCATGGCAAACGTGTAATACGCGAAGCCACCGCCCAGTTGCAGGAACTCGCTTCCGAAGGGCTTACCGGTTCAAGGCTTGAACAACTCCAGGCAACGCTGAATGTCTTCGAGAAAGATATACAGGACAAAGAAGCTGCCGAGAAACAACGCGACGCCCGTACACAGGAGCGCGTAAATGCAGGGAATGCCCTGTTCCGCGAAATCAGCCGTCTGGGCAATACAGGAAAGGATATTTGGGCCAGCACCGATGAGGCCAGGTACAACGATTACGTGATCTACAATACTGCGTCACCCTCCCCAAAGGGCAATACCGGCCTGGTAGGCGGAACCCTGACAGATTTCGATACAGGGGAAGAACTGGGAAATGTGAGCTGTTGCATCGAGGGCATTGGAACTATTGTAGTTTCCGAAGATACCGGTGACTTCCTGTTCGAAAATATACCGTCAGGAACCTTTGTGCTGTTGTTTACCCGGAACGGATATACCGATCTGCGTAAGGAAGGCGTGGTGGTTGCCGCCGGTAAAGAGACTGTAGTTGACGGGATGATGAAAAAGAAGGGATGAAGCGGGTGGAAGGCAAAGGACCGAAGGCGGATGTTGGAGGATAAAGGCCTGGGTTTTTGAAAGCAGAAGTTAGCGGGAGAAAGTCGGGATTTGGATGGCAGGAAACAGGATGCCTGGAACTACTGGCGCATTTTCTTTACTCAGAAGGTGCATCCTTCGCTTACATCCCGCCCCAAGGTTGGCCACGGCCCACTGCAGCTCGTAAAATAGAAATCATGCTTTTAAAAGTGCGGCGTCAGCACCTGAAACTCTGACGAAACAGGTATGAAAAAACGTATCCTCTCTGTATTACTCCTGTGCCTGGGTGGTTTTAGCAATGAAATGTTGCTTGCGCAATACTCAAACACTACGCTGAACGGACCCTGGCTTATCTATCAACAGCCCCTTCGACCTGCTGTTGATACTACCATGTATATGGTGTTTGACGGGAACGGCACTATAACAGATATGTCGGGCTTTGGAACCATTACCACTGGAAATTACCATGTTACGGCCAGCGGGACTTTGTCGGCTTTACTGGTTTGTCAAAGCCTCAGCGGGAATTCCGATTCGTTGCAGTTTACAGGGCAGCTTACCTCCCAAACTACGGGAACCCTCCACTTAGTGGGTATGGATCTGGCGTATAACATGCAAAAAATCAGCAACCCGGGCGCCCTTACCGATTCGCTGAGTGGTATATTGGGTTTCGTGTGCGGGTCAAAGAACATTGTTCTTCGGCTGAACAGCGACGGGGTAATTACGGCGGCTTCCGGGAGCCTGGTTCAACCCGTTTCGGGCAGGGTTTATACCGAATCCGGGGTGTTTATCGGTCATGTGAAAACAGGAGATCTGCCTGTACAATCCTGTATTTCCGGCGGCCTGACCATCGAATATTCATGGGATGAATTTACGATCATAGGCACTTATCAGAATGCATCCCTGGTGGGAGTGCTCGAAATTGACGGACCGTATGACATCCCGGGAACGGTTAATTTAGTCAGGACAGGCAGCGTATCGGGCACATTCCCCGCACTTGCTTCTGACCAGCGACTGCTTGTTTATCCCAACCCGGCAAACACCTTTATTGCGTTGAATATAGTACAGGCCGGGCATCAGGAAATGGAATTGGAAATTTTCAACATGGTGGGCGAAAAAGTCAAATCGGGAAAACTGAATCAAAACAGGCAAAAGATTGACATAGCGGATTTAAAAGATGGGATCTATATAATTGCTGTGAGTGCAAAAAACTTTACCCGGAAAAATAAACTTATAATTCAGCGATAAGGTGACGGCAATTTAGATAGGCTTGGTTCATTGGGATATAGAAGCAAACATCTTCAGGATAGGGGCTATCTTATCCTGACACGTTTTGCTAATCGTATCTCGAAATTAGCACATGTAATTGGTGCTTTATTAATTGTACCTCTTCAATCAAAAATCGTACTTAAATGAGTGCGGCGTCAGCACCTGAAACACTGACACAGGGCAATGAAAACAATTACGATCAGCTTCCTGTTTATATTGGCATTTGCTTTTAAAGCACAAGCACAGATACCCAACAGCGGGTTCGAGAACTGGAACACGGTTGGAAACGGGATGGAACCGGAGGGGTGGAACAGCCCCAACACATCCATTCCTTCAGGATCATTCTATCCTGTCACCCGATCGACCGACCATTACCCGGTAGCAGCCGGCAGTTATTCCATACGGATAGAAAACAATATATCCCTGCTCCCTGGATGGCCAGCCTTTGGGGTAGCGTGGTCAGGCAACTTTGATGACCCCGGGAAGCCTTCCTTTGCTGTAACAGGGCACCCTGGCAGTTTCTGCGGCTATTATAAATTCCTGCCCCAGAATAATGAT
>JBAXXB010000209.1:0-8343 GCA_037128115.1 Bacteroidota bacterium | reverse complement strand
CGCCGACCCTTGGCCTGCCCAATGATACGATAGGAGCTACAGCCACTTTGTACGGAGATTTTTATGATTTCCTTGATCGAAGGATTACTTCCCCACTTTACCAGTACGAATTTAGCTTTCCAAATAATGTTACCTCCTATTATTTTGAGTTATACCAAACCAGTTTTTACCGCTCACTTTCCGTATTTGATTTTGAAAGTTCAGGTTCTTATTCTTCTAAAATTCTTTCCGGTAATCGTAAAATAAGTTCAATTGACTATCTGTATGGAGGCGGATGTCCCTATGGTTATCAGGCTAAGCAGGTATTGCAGTGTGAAAGTCTCCAGTTAAATACCGAGCCTGGACAGGTTGTGGTGCAGGATATTCATCTTTCGGATAGTTCTTTCCGGGTAGGGCTAAGGGAATCCGCTCCTGCTTTACAAAATGGTTTAACTGTTGTATGCGGTCCCAACCCGTTTTCGTCGTCCATCAGCTTTTACCTGACTTCTTTAAAGGATATGATTGATACTCAAATCCAGATATTTAACCTGAACGGACAATTGCTGAAAACAATTCCTGTAGAGGACAATGCCTTGACCTGGTCATGCAGGGTAAACAGGGATGAACTGGGCAGCATTTCCTGCTATATTTACTCGGTGAACGTCAAAGGAATCCGGGTAAAATCAGGACAAATAATCTGCCAGTAATAAAGGTCCATTCTTTTAGAGTTATTATACCGCCGGTCCAATTTGGTTGATTCTGTTTAAGTAAAAAACATGCAGGTTAAATATTGTGTATTATTACTAGTGTTGTATATAGCAATTCCGGCTTATGCCCAGAAGATAGAATTCTTCAGTGAGGATATCAGTTTTGGGATTGATTCGGTGTTTTTCTTAGTGAACGGGGACTATTCCTTTAGGAATAATTCGGGGGAGAGTCGTTCCATGGTAATTGTCTATCCTATCAGGAATAATAATACAACCAAACCTTTTGATACGATCCTGGTGTTCAATAACGACAACTAGACAAATCCCCTGAAAGTTGATATTAAGGATACACTGGCAACATTTATGTTACATATGTTACCACATTCAGTAAAAACGGTAAAAATCCTGTACAGGCAGCGCCATAATGGGGCCGAGGCCCGTTATATTTTACTTACCACAAAGTTGTGGGATAAGCCGTTGGAAACAGCAACCTATAACCTGGTTGTTAAAAAAAACATCAAGGTAAATCAATTCTCTATAAACCCGGATAGCAGTGTAGCCTTCGGAGAAACCCTTGTATATTATTGGAAAAGAGAAAACTTTATGCCCACCAAAGATTTTGAGATAAGTTTTAACCTGGTTCAAAAATAGTCCCTTTCATTTCCCGGTTCCAGGAAGCCTGGGAAAAGGGATTTCAACACGAACATCTTCAACTGCTGAAAGTGCCATGACGAGCATTATTTGAATAGGGGAGGCTTTTGCTTATTGTAAATCGTCGCATCCTGGTATAATTTAGCGAATGACAATATGGATGCTTCATCGTATAAGTTCCCCAGGAAACTGATACTGGTGGGATGTCCTTTCTTATCGAATCCATTGGGTACAACCACGCATGGATTCCCAGTCAGATTAGTAATCAGCAATTGATTTCCTGTCATGCTGGGCGTGATAATTACATCGAAATTCTTCACGACAGCGTACATTTCCTGTATTAGTTTGTATCGTAAACGGTTGGCCTGTATATATTGTACAGCAGGAATAAACTGGGCTGCACGAAAAATATTAGGCCAGGCATTCCTGTCCTGTAGGTTCAGTTTATCGTCGTTATTAGACCGGGTCAAATCGTCGAAAGCAGCGGCGGCTTCCGCTACAAGAATAATTGCAAGTGATTTAACCGGGATTGTCGCGGAATCGGGTAAGGTCACAGGGATAAGGGTAATACCCATTTTCCTGATTTCATTCAGTGAGAGACTGTCATTTACATAATTCTCATCTTTCCTGTCAAAAAGTGTTTTCAGGTACCCTACTCTTAATTTCATCAAATCGACAGCCGAACTGTAGTTGAAAGGATAATCGGTAACCGATTGGTCGACGCCATCGGATCCTAATAAAGCTTTGAATACCATTGCGCAATCGAAAGCACTACGGCAAATTGGCCCCACTTTATCCATGCTCCAGCTCAGCGCCATGCAACCTGTACGGCTCACGCGCCCGTAGGTTGGACGAAGGCCGGTAACACCACATCGGGTGCAGGGTGCAACTATTGACCCCCAGGTTTCGGTTCCAATGGCGAAGGGCACAAGCCCGGCAGCGGTAGCAGAAGCCGATCCTGCCGAAGAACCGCTCGCACCCTGGTTCAAATCCCAGGGATTTCGGGTAAGACCTCCAAACCAAACATCGTCCATGGCAAGGGATCCGAGTGAGAATTTTGCCAGCAAAATGGCACCGGCTTCATCAAGCTTTTTGACTACGGTTGCGGTTTCATTGCGTACCTGGTCCTTATAAGGTCCGGCACCCCAGGTAGTTTTATACCCTTCAACGGCAAACAAATCCTTTATCCCGTAAGGTATTCCATGTAAAGGGCCCCGATAAATTCCACGGGCTAGCTCATCATCCGCCTTTTTTGCCTGTTTCAGGGCACGTTCTTCAGTGAATGTGATAACACAATGCAGGGTGTCGCTGTACTTTTTAAGCCGCTCCAGGAAAAACCGGGTAAGTTCAACAGAGCTTATTTTTCGTGTACGAACCAATACAGAGAGATCAGCAACCGAATACCAGGCAAGGTCCTTGCCTGCAAGGGGCAAAGGCATGACGGACGGAAGTTTCCAGTCGATAGGATTTTGTTCTCCCTTGAAAGAAACTCCCATGGGCACAGGGCTGAACCAAATGGAAGGAGGCACTGAATTATCTATCACCTGGCTGTGGATGATTTTATAATCGCTCAGCTGGCTTTCGAGGGTCGACATCATAGAATCGCGCTCAGAGGCATCCATGTTTAAATCGAAAAGTTTTTCGGTAGCCGGAACCAGGCTTGTATTCAAAACTTTTGCTGGCGTTGTGTTTTTGCATGCCGGCAATAGTATTATTCCGAAAAACAGGCTAAGCCAGAAAACAGGCAAGGTATTTCTCATATCCGGATGTTGTAAAGGTTTGTAGGTGTGAGGCAGAAACCAATCGGTACTTGCCCGTTTCAAATGTAGAAATTATTTGAATCGAAGAGTGGAATTCCAAAAAGTTAACTTTTAAGAACTTTGATAAAACCTACAAATTTGACCGGAAATAAAAAAGCCTGTAAATCGATGATTTACAGGCTTTAAAGTCGGGGTGAAAGGATTCGAACCTTCGACCCCCTGGTCCCAAACCAGGTGCGCTAACCGGACTGCGCTACACCCCGAATTATTTATTCAGTTTTTCCGTTAAAACTCTTATACATTCCAAGCAACATTTTCGAAATCCGCTCGTAGTTATCATATAACTCCTGGTAAGTAACGGGGTTAATTCCGTTGGTGGATTTCACCAGGTCAAGCAATGATGCACATTCAAAAATATATCCCCTGGATATAGTAATCAGATCTTTTTTTTCAATACTATTTACTCTTGCGGATGCCTGAACCAGGTTCATGACAGCCAGTAGCATTACATTTTTCCAGTGATTATGGATTTGGCGGTCCATCTGGTCTTCTTGCCTGAGCATCAACATTACTTTGTTGTGCTGATCCTTCATGAGTTGATATACTTCTAATTTTTCGAAATCAAACATTTCAGGCAGAAAAAATGAAATAATATTCACAAAAAAGAACTGTTGAGAAAAGAACTTGCGAACCTATCTCCTTTTTGAGCGTTATTATTTACTCTTTAAAATAGCGACTTGAGGTCAGCTTTTCTTTCCCCGTCCTGTCCTCTTAGAGTGGTGCAAAGATATAACTTTTAACGTATTTCAAAGAAATATTTTCAGCTTTCCATGAATATTGTTATTAAGCTTTAGTATTCAGTTCGTTACAGATTATAATTTCTCTAACTGCTCTTTATCCGTTTTAATTATTGCTCAGCGCAGTAATGGATAAAATAAGAGGCACCCGACTTGTTTTTATGCAAATATCTGTGGAGTTTGTATGTTGCGCCTTTGATGTGAAAGATTTTCCAGGTGATAATACGAAAGCCCTGCATCAAAGACTAACATTGCCTCAAGGCAAAAATAACGACACCTTGAACCACTGATACTATGCATCGATAAAATAAAACATACCTGACAACACGTTAATTAATATATTCTTTATATTTGTGTCCATAGAAATCTGCATTGGAGGAATTTAATCTAACTTCTCACTGTTGATGATCTCTGATTTACTCCAGTACTACTGAATTTCACTACATTTTACGGAATATGAATATTCTTATTGCAGAAGACGATGTAATGAATCAGTTATTCATGAAGATAATAATGAGTAATCTGGGATGGGAGTATACAATGGTTGAGAATGGATTTGTGGCTGTTAATGCTTGCAGAAACGGCAATTTTGATGCAATTTTGATGGATATTGAGATGCCTTTACTCAATGGTTTAGAGGCTGCAAAGAGAATCAGAGTTTTCAATAAAGTTGTACCGATAATAGCCATTACTGCTTATGTTAACGATTACAATAGTAACCTCTGCACTTCAGCAGGTATGAATGCGTTTATCGAAAAACCTGCATCTGAAGATCTGATCAGAGATATTGCTACCAAACTTGTTGCTTTTAGTCTAAAAAATCTTCCAGAGTCTAAATAAAAAGAAACTTTTACGCTTTACCCTATATCGTCTTCCCTTATTCATCTTTGCTTTTCCAGTTCAACTGCACCACAACTTTTCTGGCCCTGATCCAAATTTAGATCAGAAAAATCCACATAAAAAAACCACTGAAATGTACTCATTTTCAGTGGTTTGTTCTTTTGATCAACTATTTTCTGCGGAGAGGGGGGGATTCGAACCCCCGGTACCCTAATCGAGTACGACAGTTTAGCAAACTGTTGGTTTCAGCCACTCACCCACCTCTCCAGTGGTGAATGAATAAACAATTATGTTCGTTCAAAAATGGAGTGCAAATGTACACATAATGCTGACAACCGCAAATAAATTTCAAGAAACATGGCAACTTTATTTTACCTTATAACTTTATGGCTTGTTACTCTGAGTGTATGCGAGTATTTCAGTGCTAATTTAAAAGACAAAAAAGCATAAAAAGAATCATAACATGATTGGCTTTCCTTTTATTGGCCGGATTTCATAGCTGGGATTCACTGAATGTCGGGTTGCTTTTCCGTCATTAAAATCATGGCATGTATCTGCCGAATGTATTACTTATTTCTAAAAGCATCCAGTGCCGGTAACGCTTTATTGTTAAAATCAAAGAGAGTCAAATTTTCCCAGGATGATCCCGAATCTGATTGGGGACCCTTGAATGCTACCCAATCGGGAGCCCAATAGCATAAGCCGGTTCCCGCGACTTCCATGGCCTTCATGGTTTCGGTAAATATGAGTTTCTGCCCTTCAGGAGTTGCGGGATACCCGGTTAAGAGTTGATCATGCGTACCTATAATATTATTTGTATAATCGTTCCACCCAAGTGAAAAAGGGTAGGCGAATTCAGAAATCATAATGTCCTTGCTAAAGGTTTTACCTAGTGCATTCAATTCATTAACTGCTTCGGCTGGAGCTACTTTAGTCCAGAAAGGGTAATAGGAAACTCCTATGATATCATAATCTACTTCGTTATCTTTCATGATATTATAAAACCATGAGGATACATCAAGAGTCGCACAATGAATCAGGATTTTCCTTTTGCCGGAAGTTGCATCGCGTGCACCTTGTATACCTTTCTTAAGTAATGCTATGAAATTAGCCTGGTCCGAAATTCTCCCTTCCGGCCATAGGAAACCATTGCTGATTTCATTGCCTATTTCAATAATATCCGGATCAAGAAGTTGAACAACATGTCGTGTATAAATATATACGCTGTCTTGTAAAATATTGATTGGCAGATTATTCCATGCAAATGGTTTTGTTTGGTGACCCGGGTCAGCCCAAGTGTCTGAATAGTGAAGGCTGATATAAATTTTAAATCCTTTTGCTTTTAACTGTTTTACAAACATGGAAACTTCATTTAGCCCTGAATGGGCGTTTGCCGGTGTATGCCAGAGCCTGAGCCTGATTGTATTAACACCACTGCTTTTAAGCATGTCAGCAAGTTCTTCCGACTGGCCATTTTGATTTAAAAACAGGGTACCAGCCTCTTCTATTTCGGGAAGAAATGAAATATCTGCCCCTTTATAAAACTGTTTTACCGGCACCGGGTCGGCTTTCCCGGAATCAGTTTTTGAACAGCCTGGAAGAATAAACAGATAAATGAGTAGCAGAAAGATAATGGACTTCATAGAAAAGAGTTCAAAGTTAGGCTAATTAATATATATGAGCTGGATTCAAATCTCATATTTAGTTGTTAAACAGTTAATTAGGAGAAAAAGCAAAATTTCCTGACCAGCCTCAAAAATAACTGTTTCTTAAACTATTCGGCACTAAAATTCAAAGTAATTGACTTGCAAATCTTATTTATAAATTCACTACTTTTGCAAACTTATTTTGAATATTACCCCTCTACATGATAAACATAACATTACCAGATAATTCCGTAAGGCAATATCCTGCCGGAACTACTGCCATGCAGGTTGCATTAAGCATCAGCGAAGGCCTGGCGCGCAACGTATTAGCCGCTAAGGTCGACGGACAGGTTTGGGATTCCATGCGCCCGATTTCGCAGGATGTTCGTTTGCAATTACTCACCTGGAACGACCCTGAAGGCAAGTCTGCCATGTGGCACTCGTCGGCTCACCTGATGGCCGAAGCCATAGAATTACTTTTCCCCGGCGTTAAATTCGGTATAGGACCTGATATTGAGAACGGTTTTTATTACGATATGGATTTTGGTTCCTACCAGCTTACGGCGGAGGATCTTCCACGTATAGAAACCAAAATGTTAGAGTTGGCCCGGGCTAAACAGCAATACCTGCGCCGTTCGGTTACAAAAGCCGAGGCCCTGGACTATTTCACTAAAAAAAATGACGAGTATAAGGTAGAATTGATCACGGATCTTAAGGACGGAGAAATTACGTTTTATGAAACCGGACTGTTTACTGATCTCTGCCGAGGACCTCACTTGTTTGATACTTCACCTGTTAAGGCTGTGAAACTGCTCAACATCGCCGGTGCTTACTGGCGTGGTGATGAGAAACGTAAGATGCTTACCCGCATATACGGTATCACGTTCCCGAAACAAAAGGAACTTGAAGAATACCTGGTGTTGCTCGAGGAAGCCAAGAAACGCGACCACCGTAAACTGGGCAAGGAACTTGAATTGTTTACTTTCTCCCAGAAAGTTGGTCAGGGCTTGCCGTTATGGCTGCCAAAAGGTGCTCAATTGCGCGAAAGGCTTGAGAATTTCCTTAAAGGCCTTCAGCGCAAAGCCGGGTATCTGCCTGTAATCACACCACATATCGGGAATGTTGAGTTGTATAAAACCAGCGGGCATTTCCAGAAATACGGCAAAGATTCCTTCCAGCCGATCAACACACCTATCGAAGGAGAGCAATTCCTGCTGAAACCGATGAACTGCCCGCATCATTGCGAGATATACAATGCAAAACCCCGTTCATACAAAGATCTGCCACTCAGGTTTGCCGAATTTGGTACCGTATACCGTTACGAACAAAGCGGTGAATTACATGGTCTTACAAGGGTACGCGGGTTTACTCAGGATGATGCGCATTTATTTTGCCGACCCGACCAGTTGAAAGCCGAGTTTATTGCCGTGATCGATATTGTACTCCATATTTTCAGGATTCTTGATTTTAAGGACTATACAGCGCAGATTTCGCTTCGTGACCCCGAAAACAAAGAAAAGTATATAGGAAGTGACGAAAACTGGGAAAAAGCCGAAAGTGCCATTATTGAAGCTTCAGCCGAAAGAGGACTGAGAACAACAGTTGAATTGGGTGAAGCCGCTTTTTACGGCCCTAAACTCGATTTTATGGTTAAGGATGCCCTCGGTCGCAAATGGCAACTAGGCACCATACAGGTCGATTACAACCTGCCTGAGCGTTTTGAACTTGAATATACAGGTAGTGACAACCAGAAATACCGCCCGGTGATGATTCATCGTGCACCCTTTGGTTCGATGGAGCGCTTTGTTGCTGTTCTGCTCGAGCATACAGCGGGCAATTTCCCGCTCTGGCTTACACCCGACCAGGTAAGTGTTTTGCCTATCAGTGAGAAATACCTCGATTATGCAAAAAAAGTTGCACAGGTGCTGGATAATTCCGAAATTCGCGCCCTCGTTGACGAACG
>JBAXXB010000208.1:0-8430 GCA_037128115.1 Bacteroidota bacterium | reverse complement strand
GTATTTCTTCTGCATAGGTACTCTGTGGAATGCCTAGTTTTTCAGCCGTTTGTGGACCAACCTGGGCTGTATCCCCGTCGATGGCCTGGCGGCCTGAGATTACCAGGTGAAAAGGAGCCAGTTTTTTAACGGCCAGTGACAAGGCATAGGAGGTGGCAAGGGTATCGGAACCGGCAAATTTACGGTCAGTAATCAGGTAACCCCTGTCAGCACCGCGGTACATGGCTTCACGGATGATCTCAGCCGCACGGAAAGGACCCATAGTCAGAAGAATGACTTCTGCTTCGGGAATCTTGTCCTTGATACTCAAAGCCTGTTCCAGGGCATGCAAATCTTCGGGGTTAAAAATAGCAGGCAAGGCTGCCCTGTTAACGGTACCATCAGCTTTCATGGCATCTTTTCCAACATTCCGTGTATCCGGAACCTGCTTGGCTAGCACAATTATTCTAAAACGCATAGATCGTAATCAGTTTATGGCTCACTCTGTAAGCCAATTGTATTTTGCGATGGGATATCAAGACCGCAAAATTACACTTTTAGGGGTAAAATACAAGGGTAAAATCCGTAATGCGGCCAGAATCAATGTTTTAAATATTTAATAAAGTGTATATCTGTCTATATATGAGTAGGTTATAACATATAATAATCAGAAAAAAGTAGCAGAAAAAGGAATGTTTATGAAAATGAAAAATGCGAAGCTGTAAGGCTGTTAATGCCGCTGTTTCCCATTTTATGCTGACTTACAAGCCTATGAGTATCTCAACTATTCTCCCTGTTTCATGAACAATGAACTCCGGTTTACAGATCCAGGACCTGCACGATCAGCTCAGCAATATCATAGTTTTTAACTTCCTCACTGTTTTTGTACTTTAGCCCGTCGGTGAGCATAGTCATACAGAAGGGACAGGCGGTAGCAACAATTTTAGCCTCGCTGCGCAGCACTTCTTCGGTTCTTTCGATGAACACTTCCTTTTTGCCGGGTTCTGCCTCCTTAAACATCTGGGCACCACCGGCACCGCAACAATAGGAGAAACTCCTGTTGCGCTCCAGTTCTACGAAATCATTAGTCAGTTTCCTGAGTATACTCCTAGGTTCGGCATAGATATCGTTTCCCCTTCCCAGGTAGCAAGGGTCATGATAGGTGATGCGGGCATTGCCCAGCATGTTTGCATCGAGTTTGATGCTGCCGTTTTCGATATATTTATCCAGGAACTGTATGTAATTGATTACCTCGTAATTGCCCCCCAGGTCCGTATATTCATTCTTGAAAATATTAAAGCAATGAGGGCAGATAGTTATGATTTTCTTGACTTCATACCCGTTCAGTATTTCTATATTTTGCATGGCTTGCATTTGGTAAAGCATTTCGTTACCTGCCCTGCGCGCGGGATCGCCGGTGCAGGATTCCTCTTTCCCCAATACCGCATAGCTGATATTGAGATGTGTAAGAATTTTGGCAAAGGCGCGGGTTACTTTTTTATACCTGTCGTCGAAAGCGCCGGCACAGCCTACCCAGAAAAGGTATTCAGGTTTTTCGCCCCGGGCAAATAAATCGGCCATTACAGGGATATCTATTTTCTTTGTTTCCATTTTTAAGATTCTAATAAGATTCCTTTTACCAACTTCATTCCTAAACCTTTAAGGCCCTAACTCAGTGAAGAGCACTAAGCAAGGCTGTTGGATTTCGATAGTTGTTATTTAACCGATTTTCATTTCCAGGTTATCAGCCCAGAGCAAGCGGTCCTGCGAAGAGTATTGCCATGGTGCTCCATTGTTTTCGATGTTGCTGAACATGGTTTTCAATCCTCCGGGTGCACTGCTTTCTTCCATCACCAGGTAACGCCTCAAATCCACTATTAGGGTAGGATGGTTGATATTCACAGGGCATTCCTGCGCACAGGCATTGCAGGTGGTACAGGCCCAGAGTTCTTCCTCCGAAATGTAATCGCGCAGGTAGGACTTATTGTCGCTGAAATCGCGTCCGTTTTTCACGAGTCCAGGGCCTTTTTCTTTCATACGGGCTCTTAAATCCATAAATATCTTCCTGGGTGACAATAATTTACCGGTGGTATTAGCCGGGCAAACCGAAGTACACCTGCCACATTCGGTACAGGATAGTGAATCAAAGTAATTCTTCCACGACACATCTTCCACATCTTTAACCCCAAACCGGCTTACCGGTGCATCGGTAGCAGGTGCATCGAAAGTAGCATTGGGATCGAGCATAAGCCTGACTTCACGGGTGATATCATCCATATTGGTCAATTTTCCGAGGGGTTCGAGGCGCGAGAGGAAGGTATTAGGCACCGAAAGGAAAACATGGAAATGCTTGGAATACGGTAATATGTTAGCGAAAACAAAAATCAGGAGTATATGGGCCCACCAGCAGAATTCGTAAGCGAAATGCAACCCGCTTATCGTTAAGCCGCTTAGTAGTGGAGCCAGCATGGATGCCACCGGGTAAACCCCGTAAATAGTTTCACCAGTTGACAACTGAAGCTGCACATACGATGCATTCATCCCCATGAGTGAAAGCATCAGCAATAGTATCATGCTCAGGGCAATATTCGCATCCTGGTGCGATATTTTCTTCATCTCTATGCCTTCGAAGCGGCTGATATGCATGAAAATTCTCCGAATCATGAAAATCACGATCGCTATTGCTACCACCAGGGCAAACACATCACCCGAAGCCATGATTATGTTGTGAACTACGCCTAATACTTTCAGTGATTTTTCGATCCCAAACAGGCCGTCGATGATCATCTCGACACTACCGAACAGAATGACACAAAACCCCCAGAATACCATGGCATGGAGGAATCCAATGACCGGGCGGCGGAAAATTTTAGTCTGGCCGATGGCTACATCGAGCATTACCCAGAAGCGTTTACCTATATCCCTTATCGGGAAATTGGCCTTTGTAAATTTAAAATAACTGATCAGCCGGCGGATGGTGAACGCAAATATGCCCAGGGTAATCAGAATGGTAATCGCAAAAACAATCTGTTTTACCATGATAGTTTGATTTACAATAAAAAGAAGATGTCCTATAAGTAATTCGTTATGAATAAGCCTGATAGGACATCTTTATGAGTTTGAGTAAGCTTTATTTCGATTTCATTTCCCTGACCGCTTCAACCAGCTTTGGAAGTACTTTTAGTGCATCGCCGATAATTCCATATTGAGCCGCTTCAAAAATCGGCGCATCCTTGTCGGTGTTGATAGCCACAATAAATTTCGAAGAACTCACACCAGCCAGGTGCTGGGTTGCCCCGGATATGCCGATGGCAAAATACAGATTCGGAGCTATGATTTTACCCGTTTGCCCGGTATGTTCGTCGTGCGAACGCCAGCCTTCATCAGAAACCGGGCGGGAACATGCCGTTGCAGCGCCAAGCAAGTCAGCCAGTTCAACGAGGGGGGGCCAGTTTTCGGGCGATTTCATGCCCCTGCCACCCGAGATAACAATATCTGCATCTGTAATCAATATCTTACCTGTTTGTTTCTGAACATACTTTAGCTGGGTTTTCATCCCTAATCCTTCAGCCGGAATATCCATAGCCTCATTAACAAAAGGTTTTGGTGATTCAACTATTTCGAAAGAATTCTGAGCCAGGGTCAGAATTTTAACATCGGTTTTAATAGTAACATTGGCAAAAGCTTTTCCTGAATACACTTTTTTATAAACAACGAAAGGATCAAGACTTGCGGGTAACCTGCTGACCCCGGATGCCATGCCAGCCTTTAGACGGACCGAAAGCCTCGGTGCCAGGGCTTTTCCTGAATTATTATTTGCAAGTACCAATACTTTGGCAGCTGTCTTCTGTGCCACTCCTGCAATCAGGCTGGTATAAGCCTGATCATCAAGTGTTTTAAGTATGTCATTTTCGATACTTATTACTTTGGAGGCTCCGAAGGTGGCCAGTTTTTCAAGTTCAGATGCATCAACTTTTCCGATGGATAAGGCTACAGCCTGATCCCCAAGCATTTCAGCCAGTCGGGATGCATATGAAACTAATTCGAAGGACAATTTTTTGAACTTACCATCCCAATTTTCGAGGAATACTAGTACTGACATATGATGATTCGTTTTTTGCTTTATGAATAATTTGTTTTGTTAGAAAACCTTGGCTTCGTTCTGAAGCAAAGCAATCAGTTGCCCTGCATCGTCGGCATTTACATATTTGCATGCAGCCCTTGGTTTAGGCATTTCATAACCTACGACTTCGGTCAGGTCTTCAATAACCTGGGGTTCAACAACTTTAATGGGTTTGGTCCGGGCCGTCATGATGCCGCGCATGGCAGCAATACGTGGTTCTTTGGCAATTCCTTTCTGAACGATGGCCACAAAAGGCGAAGGAACATTCAGGATTTCCTTTCCACCATCGATTTCACGTGTCAGCAAAGCCTGCCCGTCTTCCGTTTTCACCGACGAAACTCCCGTTACCGAAGGGTATCCTAAAAATTCGGCAAGCATCCCTCCTACTGTTGACCCGTTATGATCACTCGATTCAATACCGCACATGACGATATCAAAATTCTCGTTCCGGATGGCTTCGGCAAGTTGGGCTGCGATAGAATACGCATCACCGGCTTCCAGGTTGACACGTATGGCATCGTCGGCACCAATGGCAAGTGCTTTACGGATAGTAGGTTCTGAAGTAACCAGGCCTACGTGGGCCACTGAAACAGACTGCACGTTGTTCGAGGCATCGTCCTTCAGTTCAAGGGCCCGGGTGAGAGCTAACTCATCCCAGGGGTTAATCACCCATTGTATTCCATTTACATCAAGCTTTTTGGAATCGTCAACGAATTTGACTTTTGTCGTGGTATCAGGCACATTGCTGATACAAACTAAAATTTTCATGAGTTTTCGCGTTTATTTTTAGATCAGCCAGAAATAAGTCCTTTTTTGGAATAACTATATTCTTGCTTAACAGGCACTTAGAAATGTTACTCCCGCTTATTTAAGGGTGGATGTCGTTGAATTTGTGTTGACAAATTTAGTATTATTTGCATACATATGAAATAATGCACTGTTTGATTCCGCCAAAACATTAAAATTACCATCTATTGCTTTGCTATACAAATACATACGTAATCAATATAGAAACAATATTTGTTCTTTTCGATGGCAGTAACGGCAAATGTATTAGTTTTGTATTCATGAAGCATAACGATCAGAAAAATCCCCGGAAGAACTCCTTTCTGCGTTTACCAACCTATCCCGGTGGGAGAGACGCTTACCTGAAGTTTATCCAGGATAATATACGGTATCCTGAGCCGGCACTGGCTAATAAGGTGGAAGGGCTGGTGCATTTGGTTTATACTGTTAATAATATTGGTGAAATTGTGGATGTGGAAGTCACTAAAGGCCTGGGATACGGATGTGATGAAGAAGCCATACGAGTAATCCGCCTGATGAAATATGAAGCTCCCAGGAACCGTGGAGTAAAAATGAAGGTGGAGATGAAAACCAGGATAAGTTTTAAACTTCCTGTTGTGGTGCCCACCGAAATACAAAATGGGATACAGATCAGCTATACATCCACCTCTCCCGGAAAAACAAACAGCCCGGAGCCAAAGCCCCAGGCTGTATATAATTATACTATCAATTTAGGTTAGTGCTTGCCGGTTCCCGGCTTCCTTAATACCATACTTTTTTAGGTAAGCAATAAAACCCGGTTACGCATTACAACTGTCATCCTCTGTTTTACAGTTATCCGGGTGATCGTGGCACTCACGGCAATCAAGGCTTTTATTGTACATTTCCATGGCGCGGGCACTCATACCCATGCTCGAAAATCCCCCGTCGTTGAAAAGGTTCTGCATGGTAACTTTCCTGGTCAGATCGCTGAAAAGCGTCAGGCAATAATCGGCACATTCATCGGCAGTTGCATTTCCAAGCGGCGACATACGTTCGGTAAAATCCATCAGTCCACCAATTCCTTTTACCCCGCTACCCGCTGTTGTCATGGTTGGTGACTGCGAAACGGTATTAATACGGATATGTTTTTCGCGGCCATAGATGTAACCAAAGCTGCGGGCTATACTTTCCAACGCGGCCTTGGCATCAGCCATGTCGTTGTACTCATAGAGAGTACGCTGGGCGGCTACATAGGATAATGCAACAATGGAACCCCATTCGTTGAGGGCATCAAATTTCTTAGCCGTTTGAATCACTTTATGGAACGAAATAGCCGAAATATCAAGGGTTTTCAGGTAGTTCTCATAACTGAGTGAATCATACGGGATTTTCTTGCGAACGTTCGGCGACATGCCGATCGAATGCAGTATAAAGTCAATTTTACCATCAAAATGCTCAAGCGTCTTTGCAAAAACATTCTCCAGGTCAGGGATACTGGTTGCATCAGCCGGCACTATGATTGAACCGGTAGCTTTTGCCAACTGGTCGGTGTCGCCCAGGCGCAGAGCCATAGGTGTGTTGGTAAGCACAAACTCAGCCCCTTCTTCATGGGCTTTTTCTGCCACTTTCCACGCGATCGACATGTCGTTCAATGCACCGAAAATGATGCCTTTTTTCCCTTTGAGTAAATTGTAAGCCATTGTATCTGTTTTAATTAATAATTCTTTTATAAGATTTGCCTAAAGGTACTATACATTTCCCCTTTCTATCTCAAAGCGGGTTAATTAAGCAAGATCTTTCCTGTAATGAAGTTGTACTTTTCCTGGTATAATAACAATCGAAACTGAATTACGTTCAATTCCTGTAGTTTAATAACTCCCTTGCCGTAATTTTAGCTGATTCGGTGATGGTTTCATCACTCAGCATACGGGCTATTTCATTTACTCTGTCTTCGTCAGAAAGAATCCTCATACTCGAAATGGTAGTGGCACCACCATCGTGCTTGTATGCAAGCAAATGACTGTCGGCCTTGCCTGCAATCTGGGGCAGGTGGGTTATTGCAATAACCTGCATGTGAGCCGACATGTTTCGCATGATGGCACCTACTTTTCCGGCTATGTCTCCCGACACGCCACTGTCAATTTCATCAAAAAGTATGGTGGGCAGCAGGCTCCTTGTCAGAACCAGTGATTTCAGGGCAAGCATAAGACGTGACAATTCTCCTCCTGATGCAACCTTCTGAATTTCACGGATTTCGCCACCCTTATTTGCAGAAAAGAGGAAGGTAATTCGATCCGTTCCTGTAGCCGTAAAACAGGCAAGTGTCTCTTGTTTGAGGACAAATTTAGCGGATGGCATTCCCAGGTTTTCCAATACCTTGTGCATTTCTGTTTCTATACTTGGTATAACCGTCTGCCGTTTCTGGGAAAGAACCATTGAAAGGCTTGCAAGTTCGCTTTCTTTTTTACCCAGTTCCTCTTTCAGGCTATTGATCCTTGTTTCGAGTGAGCTGATAGCGAAGAGTTTATCAGATAAGGTATTCATTATGACTATCAGTTCACTAACGGATTGAACCCGGTGTTTTTGTTCCAGGTGGTAAATCATGTCCAACCTGAGGCTGAGTTTTTCGATCCGTTCGGGGTCAAAATGGACCTGATCCGAAAATACCCGTAATTCATTTACTATATCTTTTATCTCGATAAGGCTTCCCTCAATCCTCTGCGCAAGCGGGAGGATGTGATGGCTGAAGCGCGAGGCCTGGTCAAGGATTTGTTTTATTTCTGAAAGCTTATCAGACACATTCAGTTCGTCATCGGCCAGAATCCCAACCGCGGAGAAGGTTCTGGATTTGATTTCTTCGGCATGGGTAAGAATTTCCAGTTCTTCTTCAAATTCAGCCTGTTCGCCGGCAACCAGGTTTGCTTTTTCAAGTTCGTCGAACTGGAAATTCAGGTATTCGCGTTCCAGGGAGCTTTGCAGTTCTTTTGCAACGCACTCTTCCAGTTCAGCCTTCAGCAAATTATATTGATTGAATAAGTTTCGGTAATCCAGCAGGGTTTTTGAATGCCGGGCATAAGAATCTATGATTCCGAGCTGGAAAGCGGCTTCATTCAATTCCAGGGTCTGGTGCTGGGAATGAATATCTACCAGTCGTTCCCCTATTTCCTTAAGAACGTTCAGGTTTACGGGTGTATCATTAATAAAAGCCCTGGATTTGCCTTGAGGATTTATTTCGCGGCGGAAAACCGAAGTAGCCTCATAATCAAGGTTGTTGCTCTCAAAAATGGAATTCAGGTCATATCCTTCAATCAAAAAACTGCCTTCCACTATACATTTCAGGTTTTTGTCCCTCAATACCGAAGTATCTGCCCTTTGCCCGAGAATAAGCGAAAGCGCCCCGACCAAAATGGACTTCCCTGCCCCTGTTTCACCCGTAATACAGGTGAACCCCTTATGAAAGCTGATTTCAAGCCGGGGGATAAGTATAAAATTTTCGACTGACAAATGCAGAAGCATGTCTCTGGGTTTGGCTAAAAGGAAAGCAAATATAAATAATTGCA
>JBAXXB010000207.1:0-8443 GCA_037128115.1 Bacteroidota bacterium | reverse complement strand
CAAAGACATGGGAGGCAAACAGGCCGGACTTTGGGAAAGCCTTTCACTCACCCTGAGCGAACTCGATAAGAAACTTTACCCGCATACTTTACCTGAGAACCCCGTGCGCCTGCGCGAAAAATACATGTTGTACAAACGCGACGGGTACCTGAGCCTTGTACATAAAGGTTACGGCAATAAGGTAGCTGAAAAAATTAACGACCTGGCAAAACTATGGCTCCTCAGCAAGTGGGCCAACCATGTGAACCGGGTTACTTCGGTCGAGCATTTGTTCAGCCTGTATAATATTGAAGCGGAAGCCCAGGGATGGAAGCAAATTGAAAGTTCACTTACTATCCGCAATTTTCTATACTCCGAAGGTGTACAGGATCTTTGGTACGGCCACCGGTACGGTGAGCTGAAATCGAAAGAGAAGTTTGCATTGCAGCACTCAACCCGCCTGCCAAGTATGCGCGATAGCCTGTGGTATAGCGACGGAACCAAGCTTAATTACTATTACCTCACCGAAGATGGCAAAATTGAAACTACCAGCGTGTACGAGGTAATGGATGCTTTCTCCGAAATACTGCTCGGACACCATATCAGCAAAACGGAGGACTTCGAGGCTCAGTTTAAAGCCTATAAAATGGCCGTTCAGTTTTCGGGATATCGCCCTTATCAACTTGGATACGATAACCAGGGCGGACATAAGAAACTGGAGAATGCAGGATTCCTGAATAAGCTGGCACACTTGAGCATAAAGGCACAGCCATACAACGGTAAGAGCAAGACCATCGAAAACGCATTCGACCGGTTCCAGGCAGGGTTCCTGAAGCGCGACTGGTTCTTCACGGGTCAGAACATTACTGCCAAGAAAACCGAGAGCCGGGCAAACATGGAATTTATACTTACCAATAAATCGAACTTGCCATCACTCCAGGAGATAAAGTATACCTATGCACAACGCCGTATGGAGTGGAACAATGCTCCGCATCCCAAGGCAAAGAATGGTGAAACCCGCATGGAGATGTATCGCAATAGCCATAATCCTGAAGCCGTAAAGGTTGATATCATGGATATGGTCGACATATTCTGGCTTCTCCGACCAGAACCGGTTACCCTGAACGCTTATGGCCTGAGCTTTACCGAAAAGAAAGTGAAATATGACTTCCTGGTGTACAAGGATGGCATGCCTGATCAACTGTGGCTCCGCAAAAACATTGACAAAAAGTTCTGGATCAAGTTCGATCCGGAAGATATGAGCCTGATATACCTGTACGAAAAGGATGCTACAGGCCTGCGGTTTATAACAGTTGCTGAAACTAAGGTTACCGTGTCACGTGGCAAACAGGAGCAGGAAGACTTTGAAGCCGCATACCTTACCCAGGTGAATAATGAAAACAAAGTGATCCGTGCTTCCAGGGTTGACGAAATGGATTCGATACTTGAACAGTTCGGAATGTTACCTGAACAGAATGGATTGATTTCGCCACGCATTAAAGGCGTAAGCAAAAAGGGAACCCGCCAGGTAAAAAGCCCGAAAGCGTCAGCCGATACATATGGCAAGTACGAAAAAGAACTTAGCAACGCAGTTGCCGACGACGAAACAGACATCTACTCAATAATGTAATACTAACTACTTAATCCTTACTACTATGATTGCCGAAACCAACAAACAACAAATTTCAGAGCGCCTGCGCGAGTATGCTGACAGGATCGGAAGCCAGAACAAAGCCGCTAACAGCCTGAAGGCCGTAAGCTCCGGAACCGTAAGCCAGATTTTGAACAATAACTGGGAACTGATCAGCGACGAAATGTGGCGCAGCATTGGTTCACAGATAGGTTGGACCGAAAACGAGTGGGTAGCCGTCGAAACACGCGACTATCGCTTACTTATTTCGTTGCTCGATGATGCCAGGTTAAATTCGAATGTGTTCGCTGTAACGGGCGAAGCCGGTACAGGCAAGTCATTTACCATGAAACGCTATGCCGAAAGTAACAAGCGGGTGTACTTAATACAATGTGCCGAGTACTGGAACCGTAAGATGTTCATGCAGGAATTGCTAACCTCGATGGGACGCGACTACTCAGGCTTCACGGTTAGTGAAATGATGCACGAGGTAATACGCGGATTGAAGACCCAGGAAAACCCGCTCATCATGCTCGACGAGGCCGATAAACTGAGCGACCAGGTACTTTACTTCTTCATTACGCTGTACAATATGCTGGAGGATCACTGCGGCATAGTACTCTGCGCTACCGATCACCTGGCAAAGCGTATAAAACGCGGCCTGAAGCTCAACAAAAAGGGATACAAGGAAATATACAGCCGCATAGCCCGCAGGTTTATTGAACTGCACGGTGCAGGTTCGGCTGACATTACACAGATATGCCTTGCCAATGGAATTACGGATACCAAAAGCATTAAAGAGATTATTGCCGATTGCGAAAACGACCTGAGGCGTGTACGAAGGAAAATACATGCTGTAAAACGCTCCAACTAACTAATTAAACAGTACTTAAACGGATGGTGAAGCGGACGGATGCCGGTAACAGGGCAATGAGTATCACACAGCTGGAGAACAAGAATTTCAATGTAATGGAATTTGAGGGCGACTGGCACAATGCACTGGGCAATCCGGAACTTACAGGTACCTGGTTAATATACGGACCACCGAAGCACGGAAAAACAAGGTTCACCCTACAACTGGCCAAGTACCTTACACGATTCGCAAAAGTAGCCTACGATAGCCTGGAGGAGGGAGTAAGCGAAACAATTAAACGGGCTGTTATCGATACCAATTTCGAGCCCAAGGAAAAGAAGAAAATAATAATACTGCATAAGGAAACGGTTGAGCAACTGCTCATCAGGCTCCGGAGAAAGAAAAGCCCGAAAATTGTGTTCATTGACAGCCTCCAATACACCGGTATGAATTACATGGATTACATACGGTTTAAAGATGAGTTTCCCGGAAAGCTTTTCATATTCATAAGCCACTCCGATGGTAAACTACCAGCCGGACAGGTAGCCAGGAGGGTTCAATTCGACGCTAATATTTACATACGTGTCGCCGCATTCAAGGCTTATGCAACCGGTCGATATGGAGGCGGACAGGTATACACCATATGGGAAGAGGGAGCATTAAAATACTAATTAATCAATACTTAAACGCAATCAAATGTCAAAAATTCAAAGCATAATAGAAACATGTAGCGAGTGTAAATTCTGTAAAATATTTGAGCAAATGGGTAATCATGGTGGTCCATACGCGGCAATTTGTATGGAGTTTGATATTCTACTTAAAATTTGTGTATCAAGCAATCCTTCAGAATATACAATAGAAATACCAAGTACTTGCGAATTAGTTGAATTTAAAATATCAGGCAAATGAAAACACAAACCATCACATATACCTACGACCCCACCGCTCGTAGCCTTACCATGTTTACTGACGGAAAGCCCAGGGGCGGATTTTGGGGCCCTGAGGCAGAGCGCAAGTTCCACAAGCTCCTGGAGACGGGTGCTGAAATACAATTCACTGATATGGATACCGAAGCAAACCGGAAAGTATTGATACGCCGCTTTCATGCAGCACTTGCCCACCAGGGTATAATGGATCATAAGGAAACTATTATAGGCCGTTACGATGTTAGCAGTACATCGGATCTCACAGCCCCTCAGCTCAAGGAATCGGTTGCTGAATTCAGCGGGTATAGCAGGCAGGTTGATAATGCCCGTATACGCAACCTTCGCAGCGAGTTGCTTACCCTGTGCAATAAGTTAGGCATATACGTCAACAATACGGACTGGAGTGCAGTGAACGACTTCTTTTTGCGCAACTGCAAAAAGCTCATGTACCAGATGGATGAGCAGGAACTTACCAAAGCCCGTAAGCAATTTAACTCCATACTCGACTGGAGCATCACCCACCAGGAAGAAATCACCCGCCAAAAACTCATGAACTAATGGCAGCCATCGAAAAACCCCTGATTAAAATACAGCGCATTGAGATATGCCGCAATTGCCAGGGCGCCGGCTATGTTGAAGGAACAAGCCACGTACTGGCCTGCTATGTATGCGACGGTAAGGGCCGGGTGCGCGTAGTAAAGGAAATTAAAATCACCATAGAAACAGTTTAACCTAAACACAATGATCCAGACACGAAAAAACCAGTATTGGCTTGATGAATCAGGGAACCAGATACCCTTTAACCGCCTTACACACCTCGAAGTAAAGCAGGAAGCCGATATTGCCAGGCTAATTAAAGAGGCAGCCCTTATTAACGGCAGGCTGAAAGCCTTTAAGGCACACATAGCAACTGTATGCAATAACCTGGTAAGAGAGTTTATGCTTACCAAAAAGGTTGACAGCATTGGAAAAGGCAATGTCACCCTGTACAACTTCGACCGCAGTATCAAGATCCAGCTCGATATTAACGACCGTATTGAGTTCGATGACCTTACCATGAAAGCATGCAAGGAAAAGTTCGACGAATTCCTTAATGCGAACATCGACGAAAAGCAGGACTTTGTAAAGGAAATGGTAAATAATGCCTTCAGCACCTCACGTGGTAAGCTCGATAGCAAGAAGGTAATGAGCCTGCTAAAGTTTGAGACCAGGATAAAGGATACCACTTTCCAGGATGCACTCACCTTGCTGAAGGAAAGCATACGCCGACCGGATTCGAAAAGCTACTACCGGGTATGGGTAAAAGATGAATCCGGTGCATTTCAAAATATTGATCTTAATTTTTCGAGCATTTAAAATACATGTTGGCCTCCCTGTTGGTGTAATGGAGCACCTTGAAAGCCACGAGTGGATGAGTAGACAGCATAGGTTCGAATCCTGTACAGGGAACATACTTTGATGGAAGCTCCGGGAAAATCCGGACGGAGGCCGGGGTAGTGTAATGGCAGCACGTAAGACAGAAAGCTCATCTTTTTTGATGTTCAGGGTTCTTACAGAACGGGTTCGAATCCCGATCCGGTCACTCAAACAAACAACTAAACAACGATAATATGTGGATCAGGCGTGAAACCATATTGCCGGCAGGAATCGACAGGCAACAACTTGCCAGGGCCGGGCAGGACATGATTACAAATTCAGTGCTGGAGTACTTCGATTTAACATTCTCACAGGTTACGGACCGCACCCGTAAACTTGCCATTCTTATCCCCAGGCATTTCATACACTACTTTCTCACGGTACTCGACGATAAGTCGTTCCGTGAAATAGGCTTTGTTACCGGACTCGATCATGCTACCGTAACCCGATCGCGCGATATGATTGAAAACTGGATTGAAACTGATAAACATTTCCGCGTGAAATGCTATGCCATTGCAAACCTGATAATCCTTAATAACAATACTAAAAACCAACAAAACAATGAAAGCACTGATATGTGATTTATGCGGGTGCGTGGTGCCCGCTGTACCCGAAGCAAGCCTGGTACAGCCCATTATTATTACCCGTAACCAGCAGGTAGTACTGGAGCGTGATGTATGCTTAACCTGCCTCGAAAAACTGATAGTGGGTTTCGAACCGGTAAATATTGTACTGGCTACTATACCCGCATCGACCGAGAAAATAAGCAAGAAGTTTAATTGCACATGCGAAAAATGCGGTAAGAAATTCGAAAGCCTTTACCAAACCACTAAAGCCTGTTCGCAAAAATGCAGTGCAGCATTATGGTATAAGCGAAAAAAGGCAGAGAAAGCATCCAAAAACAATGAGGTGGATGCATTGCTTGATAAAATCAAAAAGGAAAACCCTGTTAAAAGGGATACCGAGCGCCCAAATATTTACCACGAAATGTAATCCGTACCATGAAACAGAAGATTCAAATAATTGGAAAAGTAAGCGGTTTGAACCTGATCGACGTGCAGACCAAGTTTAAACTTGCTCAGAATCACCTGGAGCACCTGGGCTATGAAGTAATTAACCCTATGCATATTGTGCCACTGGGAAGCACCTGGAGCGAAGCCATGCGCATATGCCTGCGCTCGCTACATGATGTGGATGCCGTGGCAGTATTACCCGACTGGACCGACAGCCGGGGTTCGCATGTTGAATATATGGCCGCTTCGGCACTTAACTTAACGATGCTCCGGATATGATATACCAGATCACTTCAAGCACATGGACGGGCTATATCGAAATTGAATTTAATGCCAACGGCCTTATGACCCGTACCGATTTAACGAATGCTGAACTTACCGATGCTCAGCAGATATGGTTTCTTAAAAAGATGCCCCGCGAGTTTTCGGAATTACAGAGGGTAATAACCGGTACCCAGGCGAAACTAACGGCCATTACCACCGAAATATCGTTTGAGGATATGTGGGAAAAGTTCGATTATAAGGTGGGTAAAAAAGAAGCCCTGGCCAAGTGGAATAAGATGCCGAAGGCTGAACAGATAAAAGCTTTTAACTACGTGCAAAAGTACAAGGCCAAGAAGTTAGACACCCAGGCACAGTTATACCTTGCATCATACCTAAACAAAGAGCGATGGAACGATTAAACCACTACGAAGGCTTAACATGCCGCGAAGATATAAAGGGATGCCGGCTCGGATGCCTGGTGATAGGTATAATTACTGCCATTTCAGTATCCGGGTTTATATGGCTTTTCAATTTAATCACTCATTAACAATAACTTAAATACTACTCAAATGGGAAGAAACTACATTACCGAACAATGCTGCTCCGTTGATGACCTGCACAGCTACCTGCGCAGCTGGCACCCGACTGATCCGGTTGCGCTGAAGCAATCAATTATTAACCTGGAGCAATCTATCTATTATGAAAAGGAGCATCAGAACCGGGTAACCATTGTTAAGATGCTTATTTCTAAAAGAAACGCTTTTAATAAGTTGGTGAAATGAGTAGTCACTGCAACAAATATCCGGGCTGTGGATGCGGCCCCGAAGTTGGCACTAAGTGCCATATTAAAAGACTTGGATCACCGGTTACAGTTGGCGATCTCCAGGACTTGCTGAACAATATCCCTTTTGGTGCTGATTTTGGATTCAGGAACCAGCCTATGCAGGTGCTTTATTATGACAAGAATCTTGTATCGTGTTATTTCGATGGGGAGGATCTAGATGAAATTAATCCAACTTTCAACTTGTTTCAACAAGTACACGGCATCTGGAGTGATAAAACTTTTGGGACCAGATCACCATTAGGGCCTCTACATCATCTCTTAAAGGAGGTAAAAGAAGTAATTGAAAATCCTGATGATATTGAAGAATATGCTGACTGCGGGTTATTACTCATGGACTCCTTGAGATTAGCCGGTTACTCAATGGATCAATTATACAGTGCTATGTTTCGAAAGTATCAAAAGAATAAATGTAGAACTTGGGCAAAACCAGATGAGAACGGTACATGTGAACATATAAGGGAAGGAGAATAAAAATGAACAAACTAACCCTACTCCTTACCCGCACCGAATGGCAGCAACTGGCCGCCTGGATGCTTACCGAAAGCACCCATGCCGAAAAGATTGACGACAAGTATATGAGGGCGCTGCTGTATCCACTGCTAAAGCAGGTATATGTGAAGCTGCATAATAAGCTTCACAGCCTGCAACAGGCTAAGAACCGGCTTAACTTAACACTCCCTGAAGCATCGGTACTGGCTACTACCCTGCTGGAGATTGACAGTAACTCTTACCTGGTAATACAAATTACGGGTATCATCGATCAGAAATTAACGTAAACTGCATACATTTACACTCACTATTCACTTCAACATTTAATGTTATGAAAATAAATGAATTTGTAAAGCTCACAAAGGAGGAACGGAAAAAAGTTCCATTCAAGCAGTTACCATGGCCCAATAAGTACATTCCTATTTTCGTCATACTGCTTATTGTTATTTCTATCGGACAATGTATTCATGAATCCGGAAGTTCAGCTAAGGCTGAAAAGGCAAAAGGAATTGATACATTGACTCTTGAAATTACAGCGAAGGTACTTAATGAAAGTGCAGTGAAGCAATTGCTCAAGTCTCCTTCTTCAGCTGAATTTCCGGCTGAGGAACAAAAGTACTGGATGTTAGCTGATAGTACTGTAGTGGTGAAAGGTGCCGTTGACGCACAAAATACATTTGGAGCTATGCTTCGTACCACTTTTTATACTAAGCTCAAATGGAATGGTGATTATAAAGATCCATCAAATTGGACAGTGATCGAATCGCACCTGGAAGAATAAAGTAATTTAGTTTTTAGATCAAAAAAGCCACCCTAACCGGTGGCTTTTTTGGTTAATAACTCTTTATTAAAAGTTTGTAATTGCATCGTTACCTTTGCGGTATGGCGTATAACAGAAGAAATAAACTGCTGCAAATGCAGCGCGTAATCGAAGTATACCAGAAGCATAAGCTTCCCGGAGTATCAACGGCCTATGTTTATCGCACCTTTATATTTCCTGAATTTCATATTTCACTTGCAACTCTCTAT
>JBAXXB010000206.1:0-8471 GCA_037128115.1 Bacteroidota bacterium | reverse complement strand
TGGGATAACAACTTCTTATTGAAAATACTTAAAATTTAAATGCGTTGACCCTGTATCAATTCTTAAAAACAATGTGTACATCATAATTATTGGTTAATTTCGTCCCTTCAAAAATTTGTTTATTCATTAAACTATACTTTTCATGAAAACATTCAGGAAACTGAATAACCTGCTGGGATGGATCATTTTCGGATTCGCATCGTGGGTTTACCTGTCAACAATCGAACCTACCGCCAGCTGGTGGGACTGTGGCGAATATATAGCGACCACATTTAAACTGCAGGTAGGCCATCCGCCCGGAGCACCTTTTTTCCAGCTGCTGGGCCGTTTTTTCAGTCTTTTTGCTTTTGGTGATACAAGTAAGGTGGCTATGATGGTGAATTCGATGACGGCTTTGTGCAGTTCGGCTACTATTTTGTTCCTGTTCTGGAGCATTACCATGCTCGGTTTGAAGTTCAGCAAGGATGAAGAACTTTCTCAGGGTCGCATGTATGCCATACTCGGAAGCGGGTTGGTGGGTGCTTTGGCTTATACCTTCAGCGATTCATTCTGGTTTTCGGCTGTTGAGGGCGAAGTTTACGGGATGTCTTCCTTTTTTACTGCCATAGTTTTCTGGGCTATTCTCAAATGGGACCAGGTGGCTGACCAGCCTCATTCGCAGCGCTGGCTTATATTTATAGCTTACCTGATGGGATTATCCATAGGGGTGCATTTGCTTAACCTGCTTGCCATCCCGGCCATTGCGCTGGTATTTTATTTCAGGAAGTATAAAACAACCTGGAAAGGCGTGGTGATCACCCTGGGTATAGCTTTTTTTATACTCGCCTTTATCATGTTCCTGGTTATCCCCTATACCGTAAACCTGGCAGGAAAATATGAAATCCTTTTTGTAAATGATTTCGGTCTGCCGTTCAACTCGGGTACTCTATTCTATTTCCTGATCCTGATTGGAACACTGGTATGGAGTTTACGTTTCACCTACCAATCGAAGCACTCGATAATAAATTACATCGTAGGTGGCGTTCTGTTACTCCTCCTGGCTGTATATTCGTGGACTACATTTATTGGATTGCTGGTGGTTGCGGGTATTTACTGGTGGTATAAGAGCGAACCCGGCCGTTTAAACCGCGACCAGGTGCGTGTAGCTGCCAACACGGTATTTCTTTCGTTTGCGTTTCTCCTCATAGGGTATTCCTCCTTCTTCCTCCTTGTAATCAGGGCAAACACCAATACTCCAATCAACGAAAATGAACCGAGTGATGCAGTTAGTCTCCTTTCATATCTCAACCGCGAGCAGTATGGAACCTGGCCTGTAGTTTACGGCCAATACTACAATGCTCCTCAGGATAAGGAAGATCCTTACTCGGATGGCACTCCTTTCTATGTGAAGGATACCAAAAAGGGGAAATATGTCATGACTGATGACAGGAAGAATACCAACCCAAATTATGACAAGGCCATGTGTACGATTTTCCCGCGCATGTGGAGTAACCAGAAACCCAGCCATGTTCAGGCCTATAAATCGTGGGGGAAAATAAAAGGTACTCCTGTGGACATCATAAATGATGATGGAAAACCGGAAACCTTGTACAAACCTACTTTTATCGAGAACGTGAGGTTCTTCCTAAGATACCAGATAGGACACATGTACCTTCGTTATTTCTTCTGGAACTTTGTGGGACGTCAAAACGACATCGAAGGCCATGGAGGGATCCGCTATGGTAACTGGATCAGTGGGATACCGGCTCTAGACAATGCCCTGTTGGGTGATCAGTCCCATTTGCCCGACAGCATGCAGAACAAGGCAAATAATAAATTCTATTTCCTGCCCCTGCTGCTTGGACTGGTTGGTTTGTTTTACCACCTGCGCAAACATTCTGACGGGTTCCTGGTGGTGCTGCTGCTCTTCTTTATGACGGGTATTGCCATTGTTATGTACCTGAATATCACACCCTACCAGCCCCGTGAACGGGATTATGCTTTCGCGGGTTCTTTCTATGCCTTTGCCATGTGGATCGGGCTGGGTGTGATGGCTCTGTGGGATTCGCTGAAGAAGGTGAATGAAAAATATATTGCTATTCCTATCACCCTGGTTTGCCTCTTGCTGGTTCCTGCTATTATGGCAAAGGAAGGGTGGGATGACCATAGCCGTGCCAACAAATATGCAACCCGCGACTTTGCTGTCGACTATCTTAATTCGTGTGCCCCCAATGCCATATTGATCACCAACGGCGATAACGATACATTCCCTCTTTGGTATGCCCAGGAAGTTGAAGGAGTAAGAACCGATGTTCGCGTGGTGAATTTCATGCTTTCGTCAGGCGATTGGTACGTGCATCAGCTGATGCGGAAAATCTATAAATCTGACGCTCTGCCTTTCACCCTTTCCTATGACCAGTACAATAAAGGCATAAATGAAGTAGCCGCTTATTCGGGTCAAATCCAGGACAGGGTTGAACTGCAGGACCTTGTTGACCTGATAGCCAGTGACGATCCTACTTCGAGATTCCAGTCAGGCGGAAGATCCATCGCCATTTACCCGACCAAGAAAGTCAAAATCACGGTAGATTCGGCCTCAATGGTTAAAAACGGGATAGTTCCTGCCAACCTGGCTGGCAGGGTTGTTGGAAGCGTAGAATGGGATATCAAGTCTAATTACTTGTATAAGAACGACTTAATGCTTCTTGATTTCCTGGCAAAGAACAAGTTTAAAAGACCTATCTATTTCGCAAGCCCTTCGAGCGTAAGCGATGCTGTGGATGTTGACAAATACTGTTACCAGGAAGGTTTCGTGTACAGGTTTATGCCTGTTAAGCCCGATGAACGTGACTTTATAAAAGGCGTTGGCAGTGTAAATGCAGAAATCTCGTACGATATCTTCATGAATAAATGCAAGTGGGGTAACCTGAATCTGCCCGATGTTTATGTGGATCGCGAAAGCTATCGCAATACGATGATACCCAAACAAAACATGGCGCGCCTGGCACGAAAACTTACAATGGAAGGCAAGAATGATTCGGCGGTAAAAGTCTGTGATTATGTCCAGAAAATTTTCCCGGACAACAAGGTGCATTTCGACTACTATATGATTCAGTTTGTTGATGTGTACTACAAAGCCGGTGCTTTCGATAAAGGCAACAAATTAGCCGAAAAACTGATGCATATCTACGAACAGAATACGAATTACTACCTTTCGCTCAATGCTGACTTCAGGAATAACTATGACGAAGACATCAATGAGGCGTATAGCTTTTTCAGTACTATGAAGCAAATAGCTGATCAGTATGACCAGAAGGCCATCGCACAAAGGGTAGGAAAGTTTATGGACGAACGTATGGGTGGGATGAAATAAGCCCGGACAGGCTATATTGTAAAGCAAAAGAGGCTGTTCCGTATAAGGTACAGCCTCTTTTTTGTACTCATTTTGTAATAGCAGAACTTAAAATGACTTGACAAAATCGTTGAAATACACAGTACCAAAACGCCATCACTTCAATGGTGCAGCCAGGCATCTAAAACCAGCATGCATACCCTTATTAAACAGGTTTATCTCCTTTATTTTTGATCCTCATCCTTAACCTCAAACTTAACCTTAACCTTGCCCATTACCCTTCTTCTCCCTTCCCTTCTTCAACTGTCCTCCTTCCTCCTTTCACCGTATTGATGTCATACAACCAATTGAAAACCAGGGCTTATTCCTGTTTGGTAATCTTCTCCCTCCTGGCCAGGATAATAATTCCTGCAATAATAAACGGTATCGAAAGCAGCTGTCCCATATTCAGTGGCATGGAATGTTCGAAATTAACCTGTGGCTCTTTCAGGAATTCAATAAGTATCCTGACTGAGAAGAGTACTACCAGGAAAAACCCGAATAGGAAGCCCGGGCGGGGTTTCCCGTCTTTGTGGTAATAATACCATATCAGGAAAAAGAAAATAGCCAGGTAGCTTAAACCTTCATAAATCTGCGTCGGGTGCCGCGGCAGGGTTTCGCCGGCATGTTCGAAAATAAAGCCCCAGGGTAGTTGTGTAAGATTACCATATATTTCGCTGTTGAATAGGTTACCTGTACGTATAAAGAAACCTGAGAGTGCTACCACGATGACTATACGGTCGATCACCCACAGAAAAGGTTGTCGCGTCTTCCTCGAAAACAGGTAAAGCGCGAAAATGATACCAATGGCAGCACCATGACTGGCCAGGCCGCCTTCCCAGATTTTTAGTATATCAAGCGGGTGCGCAAGGTATGAAGCAGGTTCATAGAACAATACATGCCCCAGACGAGCACCAACTACCGTTGAAATCAGCATATACATGCTCAACTGGTCAAGCAGGGGTTCGGGAAGGTTCTCCTTTTGAAAGATGCGGAGCATGATAAAATAGCCAACCACGAATGACATGGCAAACAGTAGCCCGTACCAGCGGACGCTGATGGGACCTAAGCTGAAAATGGTGGGACTGATATTCCAGTGAATAAATTGAAGAATCATTGTATGTGATTTAGTAGCCTGCAAAAATACTTAGAAAAATTTCAGCAGCGAATTATTTCTTTCCCAATCCCGCTATTGCCGATTTCAAGCCAGCCCCTGGCGATCTGGTTCTGAATCCGGGATAGGTCAATGCCAAAGGAATATCAGTTTCCAGGCTGAGATCACCCTGTGCTTTCGATAAAACCGTCCCTTCATTTTGGTGCAGCCCTGCAAGATATATCTGTTCCGTCTGCCCAGGGGTTGGAACAAACAAGGCCCTGGCACCCAATGCCTCCAGGTCCATAATGGAGGAATACCCGGAACGGCATATGACCAGGGAAGAAGCGGAAATAAGCGCATGTAAACCTTCGCCTGACAGGTAAGGAATCACTGTAAGGTTACCTTCCGCCACTGCAATGCCGTTCGATTCAGGCTTTCCGCTGACGATGGTGACGACACGATTGGAAGAGGAAAGTTGATCTATTACTATATCCTCAAAGATACTTCGTTGAGGCTCGGGTCCCGAGATAACCACGGCTATATTCGCGTTCTTTTCACCGGGAGCGGGGAATTCGGTTTGCTGAAAGCGGGATAAGGGGCCAATAAATTTTGCATTTTGGGGCAAGATGTATTTATGCGACAAATCCCCGCTCAGGCCTGGCGACCCGGTATAATCGGGAATCCAGCATTCGTCGAAACGGCTGATGAAAAAGCGGGAAACCAGGTATATGGAGTATTCGGCTACCCTCAGCCAGCGGGGAACTTTTATCATAACCTGGTGGGTAATCAGTATATTCCTTGTCTTCTTATTCCATAAACCATAGCGGTTATCCGAAATAATAACATCAAACCGGTATTGCGCAATGAGTTGCTTCAGGGCAATGTACTCGCTAATGATGCTGCTAATAAATTGGGGCAGCAGCATGGAGAGTTGCCAAATCATTCGCCCTGAGCGGGGATATTCAGGTGAAAACCCTTTCAGTTCAATACTTTCCAGCGCCGGAAATTCTTGCTGAAGCATACTGATTGAGCGCCCGTATCCGGCAAGCGTAACCTGGTGACCTTCGGCCAGGAGCTGCCGTATCAACGGGATACACCTGCTGGCATGGCCCAGCCCCCAATCGAGCGGGCTGACCAGAATATGCAAAGGCTTCGGCTGCATGTATAGTATTTAGAAATACAAATGTATGATTAAGGCTGTTAATAAATTACACAGTTTGGTAAAAGATGATTTTGTAAAATTTTGTAAGTTTGGACTTCAGTATGAACGATCTGCTATATAAGATAGCGCTGACACTTATTCCAGGAGTGGGAAGTGTGAATGGCAAGAGCCTCGTTGCCTATTGCGGGGGTGTGCAGGCTGTGTTTATGGAGAAAAAGCACAGTTTACTCAGGATCCCGGGAATCGGTGAGCAAACGGTAAATGCTATCACTAACCATAATGTCTTTGCACGGGCCGAAGAAGAGCTCAGATTTATTGAAAAGAATGCTATCCAGCCCATATTTTACCTGGATAAGCAATACCCACTCCGCCTGAAGCAATGCCACGACAGTCCCCTGATGTTGTATTACAAGGGTACGGCCGATCTGAATGCCTCAAAAGTAGTCGCATTGGTAGGCACACGCTCAGCTACCGAATACGGGCGTGATATGTGCCGGAAAATCGTGGAAGGGTTAATACGACACAATGCACTTATTGTCAGCGGACTGGCTTATGGTATCGACACCTGGTCGCACAAGGCTGCCCTGGATTCCGGCCTCGAAACAGTCGCTGTACTGGGTCACGGCCTCGACAGGGTGTATCCGTATGCCAACCGATCCCTGGCAGAAAAAATTACTGAAAACGGGGGACTTTTGTGTGAGTATATGAGCAATACACTGCCTGACCGTGAAAACTTCCCTATGCGCAACCGCATCATTGCCGGCATAAGTGACGCGGTGGTGGTAATTGAAGCCGGCGAAAGGGGAGGTGCACTGATAACGGCCGAAATTGCCAATTCCTATAACAGGGATGTGTTCGCTGTTCCAGGCCGTTTGGGAGACCCCCATTCCGAAGGATGCAACAAGTTGATAAAAATCAATAAGGCAGCCTTGATCCAATCGGCAAAAGATATCAGTTACATCCTGAACTGGGATGATAAACAACTACCGAAAGTCCCGGTTCAGGGACAGCTCTTCCTGAATCTCAGCCCGGATGAAGAACTGATCCTTAAGTTGCTGAGAGAAAAAGGAGATATGGATATAGATTTGCTCCGTATCGAATCCGGTTTCCTGCCGGCTAAAGCTGCTACCGTGCTATTAAACCTGGAATTTGAAGGCCTGATCCGTTGTATGCCGGGTAAAGTGTACCGCTTAATCTGACTCGGACGGATCGCGAAGACTCAGCACCATCAGTGTGATGCCTATGATCAGCATACCCCCGGTTGCCATAAAAAGCAATAATTCATCCGAATACAGGAGGCAGAAACGGTAAATCCCCTGGAATATAGCAGCCAGGAACAGGCCTGTAAACATATCGATGATCGGGTACCTGCGGATAAGGGCAATGCCGTTAAAATAACCCATGATCATAGCAATTGAAACAAATGCAGGGGCTATGGTGATGGCATACAGGCATAAACTAATATAGGCCGGAGCGAAGAACAAGGCATATACGGAATAGGATGTAGTAAATCCTGCCGCTATAACTACACTGTAAAAGAGTACATCGAACGGTTTGGTAACCTGTTTCGAAGGGTAGATGGTAAGTTTTAGAACAATAAATTTACACAGTTCAAAAACGCCCCCCGTCAGTACAAACGCATAAAACAAGGTGCGGTGCAGGCTGTGCAGGCTGTCGAGGTGCAGGTAATATATGAGGTTATCGACCAGGTAAACCGGCACAACACCTGCAAGTCCCAGCAGGAACGTTTTGTAAAACAAACCAAACTTACCGCTCCTGGATTTGTACCGGAGCATCAGGAAGAGCGCTAAACCAACCAATGGAGCCGGAAGAAGCGAAAGGATTACACATGTTCCCATAAGGTATTTTTTTTTCAAATATAGTAAAAAATAATATTGTTTGACAAACGACACGAAAATGTGATCAATCGTTTTCATACCAGTCAAAACAAAAAAGGAAGCTGTAACCGGTACAACTTCCTTTTTCAATATTTTGCGTAGTAGGATTAAAACTTGATCCGCTTTTCTATTTCTTCCACATAGGTGCGGAACTGTTTATCAGTTTCAATCAGGTTATTCACGGTACGGCAGGCGTGAAGCACGGTAGCATGATCTTTGTTCCCGCAGTGCAGCCCGATGGTGGCCAGTGAAGCCTTGGTGTGCTTCTTCGAATAGTACATGGCCAATTGCCTGGCCTGCACTATGTCACGTTTGCGTGTTTTAGAGTTAATGGCATCGACCGGGATATCGAAGTAATCGCAGACAATCTTCTGGATAAAATCGATGGATATTTCACGGGCTGTATTTTTGACAAACTTATCTATCATCTGCCTGGCCAGTTCGATGGTGATGGCTTTTTTATTCAGCGACGATTGTGCCATTAACGAGATCAAAGCCCCTTCGAGCTCGCGCACATTGGTAGTAATGCTGTAGGCAAGGTACTCGAGCACCTCGAAGGGCATATCGATTCCGTCCTTATACAATCTCTTTTTCAGGATGGCAATACGCGTTTCGAGGTCAGGCACCTGCAGATCGGCGGCCAGGCCCCATTTGAAGCGCGACAGCAACCTGGGTTCCAAACCTTTTAATTCGACCGGCGCCTTGTCGCTGGTGAGTATAAGCTGCTTGCCTTTTTGATGCAAATGGTTGAAAATGTGAAAGAAAACATCCTGGGTCTTTTCTTTGCCCGAAAGAAAATGAATATCGTCGATGATCAGTACATCTATCATCTGGTAAAAATGCACAAAATCATTCTGGTTATTGCTGCGCACCGAATCGATAAACTGTTGCATAAACTGCTCAGTAGCTACATACAATACGGTTTTCTCCGGGAAATTGTTTTTT
>JBAXXB010000205.1:0-8483 GCA_037128115.1 Bacteroidota bacterium | reverse complement strand
TACCTCTACCCCACCCCCCATATCTAACCCCCAACCTTACACCTTTCCCCACCCCACCCCCTTCCGATTCAAAAGCCCAGTTCCTACCCCTGCCGGTAACAGTTCCTCAAATTCCTTCCGGAACCCAACTGCCAGGAAAAAACACCATTATTGTACCAAACGAACTGTAATTACCCCAATGTCGGGCAATGCCATTCTTACAGAATCAGCAGCTCCGATACCAACTATTACAGGGCCAGCAAGCGCATGTGTTGCCAGCACAGGTAATACATATACTACTCAGGCTGGCATGAACAACTATGTATGGGCTGTATCATCCGGCGGTACCATAACCGGAGTTACAGGAACCAATGCCATAACAGTAACCTGGAATGAAAGTGGCAATCAGAATGTAAATGTAACATATACCAATGCTTCAGGATGTGCTGCAACTGAACCTTCTTTTTACAGTGTGCTTGTTTCAACACCGCCTTATGCTGCCGGAACTATAACCGGAAGTTCTACTGTATGCAAAGGATCATCCGGCATTGTATATACAGTACCTTTAATTTCAAATGCATTGACATACAACTGGTTGGTTCCGGCAGGCACTTCAATTATCTCAGGCTTCAATACTAACATCATAACGGTGGATTTCGCCGTAACAGCTTCATCCGGAAATTTTATAGTAAACGGAGTTAACGATTGCGGATCGGGTGCAAATTCGCCTGCGTATAATGTTGTTGTTAATCCAAGCCCAACTGCCCCGGTAATCAGCATTCACGGGGATACACTTGAAAGTAATATCGCTAACGGTAATCAATGGTATCGGGATGGTATTGCAATATCAGGAGCTACCACGAGTGAATACATAGCAACTATTATCGGCACATATTCTGATGTTGTTACACTGAATGGCTGCAGTTCTGCCTCTTCGAACACTATACTTGTGCTCGAAGTATCTATAGCAGATAACAAAATCAACCCGGTTTTCGAGCTTTATCCAAATCCTAATAACGGAAGTTTCAATATTAAAGTAAAAACGGATCAAAAAAATGAGTGTTTAATTGAGATTTACAATATTCTTGGTTCACTTATTCTAAATAAGAGGGAAAGCCTGGTGAACGGATCACTTGTTAATCCAATCGATCTCACAGCTGCTCCGTCAGGTACCTATATGGCTATTTTGCGATTTAGCGATGGTAGTGTGAAAAGGAAATTGTTTGTGATAAAATAAACGCTTTTTCTTGTATTTGCATTTATAAATCAATTGATCGGATATTAAATTATTATGAAGCAGCAGTGTTTACACTGCTGCTTTTTTCATGAGGTAGTTTTAATGCATCATGATTAAAGCGGCACCCAGCCAGAAACCATAAAATCGAATCTGTGATATTTTATATTGTTCAGATAAACAGATATATAAATTTTAATTCTTACTCTTAATCGTATGTGTAAACTCCATAATTGCTTTTGACCATTAGCATAATAATATAGTTTTATATACATAACCATAGGGAAATATTCACTTAATACCGGCCATTTACTTTTGCGTATTCAACAATGAAGTTGAAATTAATAAGACATTAATCCCAAAATCAAAACCATGAAAAAGATTACTTTCTCGAAAATCGTAGCCGGTGCAGCCATAGCAGCGATTTCCATTTCAACAGCTTTCGCCCAAACCAATCTGGGTTCGGAATGCGGATGTCCAGTCTTAGGATCCCGGACAGCAGTAACGATGAGTTCTTTAGGCGTAAATGGAGTTGGTGAGCTACTTGCCAACCAGACACTCACCTGTGACAAAGTCTACACACTGGATCAGAAAATTTATGTACCAAGTGGCATTACGCTAACTATTCAACCAGGTACAATTATTAAAGGTGCTTCGGTAGCACCGGCAACCAATGCCACTGGTTTAATTATCGAAAGAGGCGGCAAAATTATAGCTGATGGTTCATCAGCTTGTCCTATCGTTTTTACTTCAGTAGCTGATCCTATGGATGGCACTTACTCCCTGACCAATGTTGGTGATTGGGGTGGTATTGTAATTCTTGGAACAGCAACCAACAACCTCACAACTGCAAATACGTATACCGGAGGTGCAAACGGTGTTGGCTTTATTGAAGGATTTTCTGCTGCTAATGCCAGAGACCTTTATGGAGCAGGCGATGGTGCATTTCCAACAAATAACGATAACGAAAGCTCAGGTATTCTGAGGTATGTTTCAATTCGCCATGCAGGTGCGCTCATCGCTGACGGGAACGAACTTAACGGACTTTCATTAGGTTCAGTAGGTCGTGGAACAACAATGGAACATCTCGAAATTGTTGCATCAGCTGATGACAACATCGAATTCTTTGGAGGCACTGTAAATGTTAAATATGTAACTACCTTGTTTGGTAATGACGATATGTTCGACTGGGATCTGGGCTGGAAAGGAAAAGGCCAGTTCTTATTCGGTATAGCCGGGGACACAATCACAGGTCTACATTCTACTGACAATGGTTTTGAAGCCGACGCTGATGACGATAAAAAAGCCCCGGCTTTACGTTCACATCCTTTTATCTACAATGCAACCCTCATCAGTAACGGTCATATTGTTCCATCGGCTGATAATTCAGGCCCTGCGGCTATACAAGCCAAAGAACTCACCGAAGGTGAAATCTATAATTCGATTTTTGCCAACTACAGATCCGGATTGCATGTTGCCGGGGCTCGATCAAATGCTACCAACAAAGGCGATGCATACGATAACTGGACCAATACTGATAACGCCTATAACACAGGAACAGGTGTTGCTATTAAAAACTCTTTAGTAGTGAAAAACAATACTTTTATTAACTTTCCTACAGTTGCTCCGAATTTAAACCGTTTTATTCTTACAACAGGCACTATGGTAACAGGTAAAAATCCTCCTACTGCATGGGTTATTACGGATGGATCTGCTACCGACCTTGCACAGTTTACTGCCGATGGAAATGCTGTTGTAGCTTCAGTTCCTGGTATTGATTTTAACTGGTCCTGGAATTCGGCTGCTCATACCTCCTATGCCAACAATTCATTTCATATGACACCTTTGACAAACATTTCATCAACAATAACTCCTCCTGCCGACGGTTTCTTTTCAACGGTAAGCTACAGGGGCGCTTTTGATGCTAATAAAAGCAGCTGGTTGAGTGAATGGGCTTTAAATCAGGTATTGACTTCACAGCAGTCCAACCCAACTGATCTAAATAATGATGGTATCACTAACACCATCGACTTCAATATTTTCGCCGGCAAGTTTGGTCAAATCAATCAGTAATTCAGTAAATAATTAAAATCTAATCTGATGAAAATAAAATACATAATACTAGGCTTATGCCTTTCTTTAGCTGGACTTTTCGCCCAGGCGCAGAATGGGCTTGAGAAAGTGTACGTTGAACGATACTACGTTTCGAATGCTGCTGATGCGGCAGGAAGTGCGGGAACTCTCCCCGAAGGTTCGGTTACTTACCGTATATATGCCGATATGTTGCCGGGTTACAAACTCCAGACTGTTTTTGGTATTCCAACGCATCCATTGCTGATCAATACTACTACATCATTCTTCAACAATATGGATTATGGCGCCACAACACCGGGCTTTAACGCAACCAATGCCAAAAAGAATACTGTGATGCTCGATTCATGGTTATCATTCGGTGGTGCTTGTGCGGGTTATAACGGTGTCCTCAAAACGGAAGATGATGGCGTAGGCAATTTTGTAAATACAAATGGTCTGCTACAGAACAATGCTGCTCAGGCAGGAATTCCGTTGACGACCCAGGATGGTATGCTGGCCGGAACGGTTTCAAATATCAGTACTATGGGTCTTGATGCTATATTAGGCGTTTTCGGTGATGGTACTACAAACGGCAATTCCTTTTTAGCTTCAGATGGTTCCTGGTATTGCCTTGGAGGTGCCTCCGGGCCAACAGCAAGTAACAAAGTTCTGATAGCTCAAATAACTACCAATGGTACGCTTCATTTTGAATTAAACATGCAGATCGGAACTCCACTGGGAGGAACTGAAAATTATGTTTACAGCAACCCTACTGGTGTTGAATTAACAATCCCAAGTCTTACTCAAACCTTTTTGGCAGTTCCTTTACTTCCAACGGTAAGTATAACAGCTCCAACCGAAGGTGCGACTTCTTCAATTGGTAGCCCTATTTCTATAGCTGCTACTGCCGCTGACGCCGATGGTAGTGTAACCCAGGTTGAGTTCTTTGTTGATGGTGTTTCAATTGGTATTGATGCAACTGCTCCGTATACAGCTTCTTATACAGGCTTAACCGAAGCAAGCCATGTTCTGACCGCGAAAGCAACAGACAATGAAGGCTTTTCGACTACATCAACTCCGGTAAATTTTAACGTTGGGAATGCCGCGCCTACAGTTAGCATTAGCGCTCCATTGACCGGCTCGGTATATGTGGTAGGCGATGTTGTGCCAATTACTGCCATTGCTGCCGATACTGATGGAACGATAGCTTCAGTGGAATTCTTTGTTGATGGTGTCTCAGCAGGTGTCGATAATTCATCACCTTACACGGCTACATATACAAGTGTATATGGTGTTCATTCATTAACGGCAAAAGCTACTGACAATATTGGTGGAATACACGGAACTACCATTTCCGCTCCTGTATCTATTACAGTTAACACTAATAACCCACCTACTGTAACTATAACAGCCCCTTTAAATGGTGCAACCCCTGCTCTGAATGCTCTCTTAACCATAACTGCTAATGTTGCCGATGGTGATGGTAGTGTTGTATCAGCCGAATTTTTCAAAGGTGCAACAAGTTTAGGTACGGGTATTATTGCTGCTGGTGTTGCCACATTTTCTTATACCCCTTCAGTACAGGGACCTGTTGTTTTTACAGTCAAAGCAACCGATAACAAAGGTGCTGTGACTACTTCCGCTTCGGTAACTGTTACCATCACTGATTTTTCATCTGCGTATGCTATAACTTTTGTTACCCAGGCATGTAATGTTGCATCAGCCTGTATGCCTATAACTACAGTTAATCCGGTATCCAATGTAAACGGGTATAACTTTACGGTACAATATGATAAAACTAAAGTGGCACCAACAGGTATTGTAACAGTTAGTAATGCTTTGATCAGTGCAGCAATTCTCAGTGGTCACAATGCTGAATATGTTACCGATTATACCACATCAATTGATGCCGTTGCCGGAAAAATCAGTATAGCTATCTATTTCAACAGTAATGCAGGTGCAAACCCGGTTTTCAACGGATCGGGTGATGTATGCTGTGTTGAATTTGCCAAAACAGCCGGTATGGGCTCAACAGATGCAGCTGTCTTTTCTTTCAGCGAAATACTTGAGAGTTATCCGGCCGCTGCTGCCGCTTCCAAAACAGGTTCGCCCGGAAATCTAATCTCTTACAAAGAGGATAAATTTTATGGAAGCCTGAAGTTCTGGTTTGACTCAAGTCCTATAATTTATGATAATACGAATCCAACCGCCCATTTGATTACTAATATACTAGGTTGCGGCACTGTAACACCCGCTGTTCAGCCTGATTTGTCAGGTAACTTTATTTACAGCATTTTAAACGGAACAACAGTAGATGTTGAAAGAAACATAGCTGATGCTACGCTTGTGCATACGATTATCACTGCCAATGATGCTGTTATAGCAGCAAAAATTTCTGTAAAAGCTGTTGTTACCCCAACTCCTACTGTTTACCAGATGATAGCTTCAGACGTAAACCGCGATGGTTTGGTTACGGCAGGCGATGCTACCCAGATCGGCCAGAGAGCGGTACACCTTATCACGGCATTCACTCAAATTGATGCATTAGGCAAAGACTGGTCATTTGTGGCCAATACCTTAGCTGCGACGGCTCCTTACCTTATTTCGGCAACTTTCCCTGAAGATGATGGTCATGGTTATTCGAAATACAGGGTTCCTGTTGTAACCGTTTGCCAGGAAGTACCTGCAACTGACGTCGCAACCTGTCCTGTTATTGGTATAGATAATTATATGGGTGTTATGATAGGTGATGTTGATGGGTCATATGCTTCTGCGGGAAGCAGCAGCTCGCTTAAAAGTGCAACAGTTGATACCACAGCAGAAATTATTATCGACTTAGCTCATGCAGTTACAGCAAATGGTATTATGAGTATACCTGTTTCTCTAACTTCGGCTGAGGTTGTCAATTCATTTGACTTTGATATGGTATTAAACAATCTGAATTCATCCGTTTTGTCAGTTGAAAGCCAATATGGGATAAATGTCAGCTGGAACTATATATCATCCGATTCAATGTTGAGTGTAGCTACTTATAGCCTCGACCCGGTTCCAACTGCAAACACTATAATAATAAAGTTAGCACTAAATGGTACCAGTCCTATAACAGGCAGCGACCTGCTTGGAACATTATCCTTGATTAATGGCACCTTTGCTAAATTCACAATTATAGATGCTACAACCGCATTAGGTGAAGATACTAAGGACAATTTGATAAAGGTATATCCAAACCCCGCTTCCGATAAATTGAATATTGAAGTTTCCGTAAACTCAAAGATTCAACTTTTGGACCTCAACGGCAAACTCATTGTTGCTGAACAAAATGTTAATGCTAACCAGAAACAAACGATAGATGTATCGAATGTTGCTGCCGGTGTTTATATGCTGAAGGTATACAATAATAGTTTCGTTAAAATGCAAAAAGTCATTGTTAAGAAATAGCTTCTTTCTTAGATTTAAAAAGCCCCGACCTAAAATCGGGGTTTTTTTATGCCTGTATATTTTATGTATGACCTTTAAGAAACATAGTTCAGCAGCTTTAATTCCCTATAAATTAAGAGGCACTACCCTCGAATTTATTTGTGTTAAAAAGCCGATATTTTATTGATTATACTTATTAATTATAAGTTGTTGCTCCCTTAACTTTCTGATTATATATTGATTGCATATTTGTATAAAAAATAATACTATGGGATTTTTACTGATCACCTTGGTGGTATTCATTTTAAATAAAAGGACTGATTACACAGAGTCCATTGAATCGATTGGCTTCAATGGATCTATCCTCAATTTATTTAGGAAATCTAAGACCTAAACATTATGTCAATACAAATTTCTAAACTGCTCATTCTTGGTTTTCTTTTGCTACTTAGCAGTTTCACGGTAAAAGGAGCACAAGTTACTGTCTATGGCGACTCTTCCCTGAGTTCAGCAGTCGAATCAAAGGCCAGGTTAAAAATTCTCTCCTGGAATATCGGGATGCTACCTGTTCTGGGACTCTTTAAAGAGAAAGATGAACGGGCGCAGGCCATCGGAAAGGCCCTGCTAAAGTGTGATTATGATATTATTGTTTTTGAGGAAGCTTTTACTTGTAGTTCACGCATCATTCTGAGCCGTACTTTACATGAATGCTATCCATATGCCTATGGGCCAGTGAACGGATCGAGATTTTCGACGCGGTTTAACAGCGGGATCTGGATTATAAGCAAAGTGCCATTATTGATTGAGAAGGAGATTGAATTTACAAATACAGCCGGATTTGATGCATTTGCCCGAAAAGGTGCAGTCTTGCTGGAGGGACAATTTCAAGGAACTACATTTCAACTTATCGCGACACACCTGCAGGATGATAGCTATCCACAGGCAATCAGGGAATTCCAGCTTCAGGAAATCTATCAAAAGCTAATTTTACCTTTTTCAAATGTTAGTACTCCGCAAATTATATGTGGGGATTTCAATACGGATGAAAAAATAGTTGAAAGTTATAAAAGAATGCTGATGGGACTTAGCGCTGAAGATGGCGAAATTTCAGGCAAGGTGAAAATAACCTTTGATGATGCATCCAATGATGTCTATAAATCAGTACATCCTGATCCACGTCGGATTGATTATGTTCTGACCCGTAATCCGCAGTTAATACAGTTCATGAGCCGCAGGATAGCCGTAATCAAATCTAAATGGGGTAAGGACAAGGAATATCTTTCAGATCATAATGGAATTGAGGCTGATATTTTATTTGGCAAATTGATTTGTTTGAGTAAGGCGGAATAGTAACGATTTAAAAAATAAAATGAAGTACTACCAATTGCCGATGATATTTTTACCGTAGGGGAGAAGTTATGCTGAATTCCGGCTTGCATTAATATTTCCGTAGAGCGAGCGTTCGACTATCTTTTCGTATGCCTGTTGCAAAGCGGGTTTTTGCTCAATTTTCTGCATGGCATATTGTTGAATCACCAGCAGGGGCAGCACAATGTGCTCCCTGATTTCGATGGAATTCCGGGTAACGGGTTCTTCCTGCATCAGTTCCTGGTAGCCTGAGATGAAAAGCACCATTTCTTTCGAAAGCTTGAATTCCTCGAACAGTATGTTCCAGAAATCTTTATATTGCTCATCTTTAGCGATATACGCAGATAGCCCGAAATTGCATTTTGAAAGCGACATCATACTGTTAAGAATCAAAGCCTTGAAAAAGGGTACT
>JBAXXB010000204.1:0-8505 GCA_037128115.1 Bacteroidota bacterium | reverse complement strand
AAGCAGTTTCGCTGTGACGGTATCCGTGCTTCCAACCGTACCGGCTACTCCTGCCGGACCTGCCCAGGTAGATATTGCCACCACCCCAGGCAGCAATTATTCCACTTCCGCAGGCAACGCTTCCTACGGATGGCATCTTGCTCCTCCCACTGCCGGTACCATAGCCGGTACAAGCGAAACAGCCGTGGTAACATGGAGTTCGTCTTTCACGGGTAATGCCGAAATCTCGGTAAAGGGTCAGAATGCATGTGGCGAAAGTGCCTGGTCGACAGTTAAGACAACCCAGGTGATAAATACTACCGGCATAAATGAAGATGCTGCTTCTATACAGGTGATCACGAAGGACGGATCTGTCAGCCTGGTAATGAATACTAATACTGAGCAAGCCAGGGTTAAACTACTCGACTTATCGGGAAGAATATTACTTAATACTACCATTCCCGGCCAGGGTACACAACTCATCAGCCAGGATTTGAAGCCAGGCATCTATTTCCTTGTGATCGATGCCGGTAACACCAGCCTGAAAAAGAAAATACTGGTTAACTGATAATCTGCACCATACTGCAGTATAACAGGCTGTTCTTACACATTCAACAAATCCCAAATTACTTATTTGCCGGCTCAAGGCTGGTAAAAGTAGTTTGGGATTTTCTTTTTACCGGGAAAACGCTGTTTTATTCCCGCCTTTAGTGTAGAAATAAGAATAGCTTGATAAGTCAGTTGTTTTTCATTGCATACTTGCCTGCATTTTATTAAGAATAACTCTAAATTACTTTATATGCATTTTTATATATGTATTATATATACATTTGGTGCCATATGTAAACGGGAATTCTTAACCTTAAACCTATAATAATAAACTTCACAAATTATGAGGCACAAACATTTACGCTGGATTTTCTCAATCGCATCCATCCTGCTTTTCAGCAGCTATTCCATGATGTACCCGGGAGGTTCTCCTGCAGCCAAAACCGGTTCGCCGGGTGACGGATCCAACTGTGCATCCTGTCATGGAGGAAGCGCCACTACTACTGCAGGGCAAATTACCTCCAATATCCCGGCCAGCGGCTATGTACCTGGCCAAACCTACCAGATTACGGCTACCAACCCACTGACAGGCTCAGGTAAATTCGGATTCGAGCTTTCACCCCAGAATGTGTCCGGCACCCAACTCGGAACCCTGGTTGCAGGCACGGGCAGTAAATTAGTGAGTGGCTCAAAATATGTAACACAGTCGAATGCAAACAGCTCAACCAGCGCCTGGACATTCGGCTGGGTAGCCCCCGCTGCCGGCACGGGCCCAGTGACCTTTTACTGCGCTTTTGCCAGGAACTACTCCGGTCCCACAACCCTCAGCACGCTCATAGTGCAGGAAGGAGCCTCAACCCCAGCTGCAGCCGGAACCATTGCCGGCCCGGCAGGCGTTTGTTTAAACAATACCGAATCCTATTCGGTCGGAACCATAGCCGGTGCCACCGGCTATGTATGGACTGCACCTGCTGGTGCTACAATCATGAGCGGGCAGGGAACAACATCAGTAAGCATTTCGTTCGGCGCTGCAGCCGTTTCGGGAAACGTGAGTGTATACGGAACCAATGGCGTTGGTAACGGCCCTGCTTCCAACCTTTCGGTAACAGTAAATACAGCCCCGTTAGCAGCAGGCAATATTGCCGGCAGCAACAGCCCCTGCCAGACCACCTCACAAACTTATTCGGTAACCAATGTTTCGGGTACCACCTATACCTGGACTGTCCCCTCCGGTTCCGTGATATCTTCAGGACAAGGAAGCAGTTCGATCAATGTCAATATAGGTGCAGTAAACGGCAATATCAGCGTTGTGCCTTCCAACCTTTGCGGAACTGCTGCGGCTTCCAGCCTCACCCTGATCGTTAACCCGGTACCAGCTGCACCCGGCAGCATTACAGGTGTAAATTCACCCTGCCAGGCTACTACACAGGCCTATTCGATTACCGATGTGCCGGGCATAACCTATACCTGGAACGCTCCTTCAGGATCCGTGATCACATCAGGGCAGGGTACTAATTCAGTGAATGTAACCGTGGGACCTTCCAGTGGAAATATTACAGTAGTTCCTTCAAACACCTGCGGCAATGGTACTGCCTCAAACCTTCTGCTTACGGTGAACCCGGTTCCAGTGCAACCCGGCAGCATAGCCGGCAGCGCCAGTCCCTGCCAGGCAGCCGTACAAACCTATTCGGTGACAAACACAGCTGGCTTAACCTACACCTGGTCGGTTCCATCAGGCTCTGTAATAACCTCAGGGCAGGGCACCAGCTCCATCAATGTTACCGTTGGATCAACCAATGGAACCATAAGTGTGCAACCTTCGAACAGTTGCGGCACGGGAGCTTCGTCCAGCCTTTCAGTAAATGTGAGTAATATACCGGCCCCGGCAGGCAGCATTGCCGGCAATGGCGCTCCCTGCCAGGCAAGTTCACAAACCTATTCCGTGCCTAATGCTCCAGGAGTAAACTATGCCTGGAATGTTCCAACAGGATCAAGTATAACCTCCGGGCAGGGTACAAATTCCATTAATACAGCTATAGGTGTTAATGGCGGGAATATCACGGTTGAACCATCCAACAGCTGCGGAAACGGCGCACAAAGCAGTTTCGCTGTGACGGTATCAGTGCTTCCCACCGTACCGGCTACTCCTGCCGGACCCAACCAGGTAGATATTGCCCTTACCCCAAGCAGCAATTATTCCACTTCCGCAGGGAACACTTCGTACGGATGGCACCTCAATCCTGCTGCAGCAGGAACCATTGCCGGTTCAAGTGAAACAGCCGTGGTAACATGGAGTTCGTCTTTCACGGGCAATGCCGAAATCTCGGTAAAGGGCCAGAATGCCTGTGGCGAAAGCGCCTGGTCGACGGTTAAAACAACCCAGGTGATGAATACAACAGGCTTAACAGAGGATGCGTCAGGAATCAGAGTGATCAGCGGGGAATCCACTGGTCATATTACGTTACTCCTAAATACTATTGCTCCCCAGGCCGACGTATCCCTGCTTGATATATCAGGCAGAATTTTACTGCATACCCAGGTTCCCGGACAAGGAACACAACTGATCAACCAGCAACTTAGACCGGGAATTTACATCATTGTTATACGGGCAGGAGATTCGTTTCTTAAAAAACGGATTTTAATACTCGGATAATCAGACGACTATTTCGCCATACACAGTATGACAAATAAAATGTCCCGGATTACACAAAAGTGAGTTTTGAACTTGCAGATGTGTAACCGGGATTTTTTTATTTAACCCGGAAATTGGAATTTTTCGGTTACAGGTTAACAGAGGCGCAAGAATTCCAGCCTGATTAGAAGTAAGGCTAATAAACTACCTCGAAGCAGAGCTTTCGAGGTATTACCTGAAAACTTAATTTTCTCGCAGCAAAGCTGCGGGGAATTAACCCAAAGAGATTAAAAGTGATTCGCTGCAATTGAAAAAACAGCTCTTTCTATATAGCCGAATCCATTTTCCGGCACTATATAGCCTTCTAGTTGGTAGAAATGATAAACATCGTCGACCCTCTCCTGCTATCTTTCATAAAGTATTTTACCAGGAAAAACAGGATAATTGCCAATACCGCAAAAAAGGCTTCAATATTTAACATGCCGGTTGAGCCCCACCTTGTGTGAGCCCATCCATCTATGTATATCATAAAGTATATGGGCGCATTCGAAAGTGCCGAATAAATATTGTATTTGGTAGCTGCCGCCCCTTTACCAATAGCTTCCAGAACAAACGCACTGTATCCTGCATAACATAAGCCCATAATGACAGCATATACCAAAGTCCAGATTATATAAAGAAGTTCGGTTTTGGGTGAATATGCCATTCCTACGGCACACAATGCGCTTAGGAGTCCGAAAAGCAAATAAGCATCCTGGCGTTTTATCCGATCACTAATATACCCGCCTAAGAGACAGCCAGCGGCAGCAAATAGTCCACCCATCACACCAGTTACCAATGCCACCGTATAGGCACCTGCACCCCAATCTTTTGCAACGGCTGACCACAAATTAGATGCAGCACCCGTACCCAGTGTTAAAAAGCAGAGAAGCATAGCGAGGATACCCATCCTTTTTTTCAACGTGCTCCATACATCGTGAAACAGGTTCCTGTATGTTAAGCTTATATTTTGCTCCCGAATAGTTGACCTGGGTTCCTTCACAAAGAAAAGCCCCAAACAGCAAATGATGCATGTGGATGCAAGAATTGCTGCTACAATCCACCCCTCATGTAATCGCTCAGCCAGCCAAAGTCCCGCACCCCCACCCAAACCTGCTCCTCCGAGACTCCCCGCCTGGAAAAAGCCCCCGGCCCTGCCTTTTGATTCTTCAACGACATCATATGCCATAAGACCTTCAGAAGCCATACTTAAAAATGTTACCGTGAAATTGGAAAAGATGACGATAAAAGTTAATAAAGGCAAACTGGTCTCTTTAACAGGTAAAACTCCTGTTGCCAGAATTCCGAAAGCACTTATAATATTTGCCACCAGGTACCATTTCTTTAATGAAAGTAATGAGTCGATAAGCGGCGCCCAAACAAATTTAAAAATGTGTGGCAGAAACCCTGCAGCCACCAGAGCCGCAATTTTATCCAATGGGATACCCTCCTGCGAATAAAGATAAGCAAGCGTTACAGAAACATACCCCGTCATGATCCCGATTGGCAGTATCAAAAGAGTGAAAACCGAAGGATGCATTGGCATATGATCTGCCTCAGATGCTGTTTGTACAGGACTTTTTACTGACATAATGGTAGGTTATTCCTGCTGATCCTGCCAATGCTAAAATCTAAACTGGCGGAATCTGGAAATCATTTAGCTAAGATACAATGCAAATCATATATTCAATTTATTAATTATGAACAATTTAAACCGCATACCCCATTCAATCAGGCAAGAGTTTAATTAAGTACCCTTTTTATGAAATATTAACACGGCCCAATAAAGTGGAATTATCTCCTGCGGCTACAGTTTGTTTATGCATAATATCTGATTTTCAAGAGGAAATAAATTCATTTTTAAAACCGGTCCGGATTTCCCCTCTTCAAATTAAGGTATTCAATCCAAACCCCTTATTGGTTCAGTACCAATTAATTTACTAACTTTGCAATCCAAAATTGTGAAGCGCTCAACATGGAGAAAACAAAGATATTATTTGTAACACAGGACATAACCCCTTTTATGAAAGACAGTCATATGGGGCTAATTTCCAGGCATCTACCCCAGGGTATCCAGGAAAGAGGACGTGAAATCCGCACCTTCATGCCACGGTTTGGTAACATTAACGAACGCAGGAACCAGCTTCACGAAGTTATTCGCCTGTCAGGGATGAACCTGATCATCGACGATACCGATCACTCCCTTATCATCAAGGTTGCTTCGATACAGCAGGCCAGGATGCAGATTTACTTTATAGATAATGAAGATTATTTTCACCGTAAATACGTTTATCGCGACAAAAACAATGCATTCTTTGAGGATAACGACGAACGTACCATCTTTTTTGCAAGGGGCGTACTCGAAACGGTAAAAAAACTCGGCTGGAGTCCTGATATTGTGCATTGCCATGGCTGGATGTCGGCCCTGACACCATTGTATTTAAAAAAAGTATACTACGAGAACCCGCTTTTTTCTGCCGCCAAGGTGGTGCTTTCCATTTACGATGACGATTTCGCAGAGCCTTTGCATGCCAACCTTCAGGCTAAATTAAAACACGAAAACTTTGCCCTGAAAGACCTGAAACATTTTAAAAAACCAGATTATGTGAGCCTGATGAAGGCAGCCATCGATGTATCAGATGGTGTTATCATTGCAAGCGCCGAAATTAACGCCGAACTGGCTGAATACGTTCAACAGTCGGGCAAGCCTACACTTCCCCTGCAGAGTGAGGAAAATTACATAACAGTGTATAATGAGTTCTACGATAAGATTTTAAACAAGTAATCGTTAAGGCTCTCACACAGTTTATTCATCAATAAAAATTGTAAACATTGAAAAGGCTCATCATTGTCCGCCAGCTAATCATATCCCTCTCCTTATTCCTGCTAATTTCTTCCTGTACCAAAGAACTTTCCCCTATAGGGATGCAACTTCTTGACCCTTTGGACCTTCTGAGTATGGGATATACGGATACCGTGCAGATTAAGGCTTATACCATTCCCGAAGACTCGGTTTATACACTCAACCTGAATTACGCCCAGATCGGCAGCATGTATGACCCTATCTTTGGCCGTACCAATGCCACCTTCTATTCCCAGGTTTATACCACATCCACCAGCGTGCGGTTTGGCACCAATCCTGTTTTCGACTCGGCTTTTCTTTATCTTCCCTATAAAACCGCTTATGGTGATACGCTCAGCAATATGACGTTTCATGTTTATGCACTCACCGAAAGTATACTCGATTCGGTACATTCCTATTCCAACAGGAAAGTCAGTTACGACGAAGCACATCCACTGGGAGAAGTCACCTTCCAGCCACGTCCCCACGACAGTGTGTTTTACAGTGGTAAAACCCAGGCTCCTATTCTGAGGATTGCCATCAACTCCAATTTTGGAGATTACGTACTTGCTGCCGACACGGCACACCTGAACAGTGCTGCGGCATTTGCCGAATATTTTAAGGGCATATGCATTGTGGCCGATCAGCAGAATAACCCGGGAAAAGGCTGCATCGTTAGTTTCGACCTGACCTCGGATTACAGCCTTCTGCAGATGTACTATCATAATACTACAGACACTACAAGCGATTTCTTTGCTGTAAGCACTGCCTGCAAACATTTCGGGAATTACGATCACAACGGCTATGCCGAGGCCATTCCTATGCTGCGGCAACAGCTGCAGGGCAATACATCGCTCGGACAGCAATTCCTGTTTGCACAGGGAATGGGTGGTACAAAAATAAAAATCGAATTCCCTTACCTTAAGCAATGGGCGGATGCTGAAAAGATTGTAATCAATGACGCACAGCTGGTACTTGGCAACTCCTCCAATTCGGATGTTTTCCTGAAACCTGTGCAACTCACCCTGCGTGGTGTAGGCGAAGCCGGATCAACCAATCCCTTTACCATAGTGGATGAAAGCGAGGGTTCAACTTATTTCGACGGCACCTATAAATCAAGTTCCAATTCCTACCGCTTCAGGCTTACCCGCTTTATACAGCAGATGCTGACTGATAAAGTAAATAATAATGGGCTGCACCTAATCATTCCGAGCGCTTCCTATTCCGGGGCACGTCTTGTTTTAAACGGCACTTCTTCTCCCCAGTCGGATCTGAAACTGTACCTTCGCTATACACGTATCAAATAAATATTTGTTACGGAAAGCAGATTTTCATAATTTTATCGGTTCTGCCATGCTTACATCATTTTTACTGCAACCGGAAGATTGTTGCGTTTCCTGATGTGAAGAAGACACTGTTTATATAGAGCCCACCGAAAACAGACGTGGACCACACTCAATCAGGCATATTAGTAAGTTTAATTTTAAAAACGCGAAGATTGAACAGGAAAATATGCTGTTTATCATTGCAATACTGCAACATTTAGTATTTTTGCCTTTCTTGAAACTTGGATACTGTTACAAAGCTATCAGTAATTGAACTAAAGTTAATAATTCCTTTATCTTAAATATTATGTGCGGAATAGTTGCATACATCGGTAAAAAACAAGCATGTCCTATTTTACTGGCCGGCCTTCACAGGCTTGAGTACAGGGGGTACGACAGCGCAGGAGTCGCCTTACTTAATGGGTCCCTTAAAGTATTCAAAACCAAGGGTAAGGTTTCGGATCTTGACCAACTGCTGGAAGGTATTGATGTAACAGCCACCATAGGCATCGCCCATACCCGCTGGGCTACCCACGGCGAACCGAACGACGTAAACGCACATCCCCATTATTCGTCGAGCGAAAAAATGGCAATCATCCATAACGGGATTATCGAAAATTACAGTGTTCTGAAACAGGAGTTGCAGCAGCGCGGCTACGTGTTCCGCAGTGATACCGATACCGAAGTGCTGATGTACCTCATCGAAGATATTATGACCCACGAAAAGCATCCTTTAGCCGAAGCAGTGCGCATTGCACTTACCCAGGTTACGGGAGCTTATGCCATAGTGATCCTCTCGCAGGATGAGCCCGACCTGCTGATAGCCGCCCGTAAAGGCAGCCCCATGGTAGTAGGTATTGGCGAAAACGAATATTTTATTGCTTCCGATGCGGCTCCCATAGTGGAATATACCCGCCAGGTGGTTTACCCGGGTGACGAAGAAGTAATTTCGATCAGCCTGGCCGAAGGACTGAAAATCCGCACCATTGCCGATATCGAGAAAACACCTTACGTTCAGACCCTGGAAATTAACCTGAGCGCCCTCGAAAAAGGAGGTTTCGACCACTTTATGCTCAAAGAAATCTATGAGCAGGCCCGTACCGTGAAGGACAGCATGCGTGGACGCCTGCATATGGACC
>JBAXXB010000203.1:0-8525 GCA_037128115.1 Bacteroidota bacterium | reverse complement strand
CTCGCCGGGCGATGACAGGGTAAACTCCGTGGACGGCACTACCTGGTCGCCCCAATAGGTTATAATCTGGACCTGGTCCTGGTAGGCCGCCGCATTTTCAGCAGTAAAAATGCTGCCATCAGCAACCGAAAAAAACGAACCCGGAAGTATACTGTTCTGTGTTCCTAACTGTACAGACTTATAGTAATTAATCAGGCCAAATGCCGAAGTTGTATCTTTCCATAATGTTACCGAGGCAGTTGCCGATTTCCCGTTTTTGTCGCGGATCATGAAAACCCATTTTTCGAAACGGGAGGCCCCGTAAGACATGGCACGTTCGTACTTGAAGTTTTGGGCATATATTCCGCTGTCGACGGCTGTTTCGGTGCCGTTTTCGGTGGTAAGCGTAATCACCAGGTTGGTAATAGCGGCATCTACTTTTTCGGCCAGGATTCCAAGTTTAAAGAGAAACCCAATTGGCACCGTAGCTGAATCGGAAGTATAACCACTTTCATTGATAAGTCTGATTGTCGGGGACGTATTGTCACCCGGCTTATTGCAGGCAGCCAATACAAACATAACCATCAGCGTAATGCAGATACCCGTTCGGGAATCGTAACGAAAAGGATATGAATGTCGGATCATAACGAGCACATGGTGGTTTTAATGTCTTTTTTACTCAGCCTGATTTATTTTGCGAACCTGCCGAATATGGCAGCACCGGCCACTGATCCAAGTGCGCCGAAGATAAAATGGAGAATAAAAGGGTAGAGTAGCCCGCTAAGCATCGATCCAAAAGGAATTCCGGTTACCGCCATGATAAGTTCGCGGCTTAAGGGAATAGAGGAATAGGCTAGCCCACCGGCAATTGCGATATACAAGTACCCGGTTTTTCCTGTCCTGTTAATAACAAGGTCGGCAATGATGCCTGGCAATAGTAAGGTTAAAGGCATAAACGCATTCCCAAAGTGAAACATGGGTAAAAAGGCTGCCGCCGATGCACCGACTGACGAAATTGTCATGGCGTACTTTTGCCGGCTCAGGGTTTTGCCCGCCATAAAAAGCAGCATAAACTCGAAGCCATGGTGCCCCGGCATTTTTAACGGGATATTGACACGCTCCCGAAGAACGACGGCAAAGAAACCGAGTAAAAGCAGCAGGCCTATTTTCAGCAGGTCGCTGGCATTGTCAATTTGAAATGCTTTTGATGTACTCTTTTGATACATGTTGCCAGTTATATTGTTCATGATTTTCAGCTTGTTCAACAATCAATGTTATTTTTTTCTCAATCATGACGGGCCTTATCCAGGCCTCAGCCATAATAAGGTTTTCAGCTGGTATTTCTGCCCGGTCACGGGTGGTAATGCTATCGACACAGAGTCGCTCTTTTAGTTCCGATGCACTGAATAGCCCTTCTGTTTCCCTGAGGAAAGGCAGCCAGAGCACGCGCCCGTCGTTGCCTTCGTGCCTCAGCCCGATGGCTGCAAGCGCTCCTATGACCCCGATTTTTTCGCCGGTCAGTCCTTCAAGGAAAATGCCGTTTTTAATTGCAAGTTCATGCGCATCGGCTTTGGTCAGGATAATATGCTTTGCATTTCGCCCCCAGGTTTCCACACCTGCAGTGATTTTATCGGTAGAAGCAATACACAGGCCCGCATCCGAGCCGGATGCCGATTCCCTGAGCAGAAAGTCGCGGCAAAAGGCCGTGAGTTCCGGCTCGTTACCGGTCTCGCATTCCATCAGCAGGCATGCTGAACTGTTGTGCGAAGTAAACGGGATATCCTTATGAACGAACAGTTGGTGCCGCGTGATGCAGATAAGCTTAGCAACGCCTGCTTCTTCCAGCATAATACCCAGTTGACGGGCACGAAATCCCGTTCCCCTGCTTTCGAGGTTATCGGTATCATCAATGCCAATAAGGTATTTCATAGGGAACGATATGACGGGTTGTTCGTAACGAGTGCAAAAATAGAATACTTATTCAATAATAAAATGCTTACTTGCTTTTTTTTGTTGAAACTTTGGAAGGCAACCGGGAAGACAATTCAGGAACAGAATCATAACTTTAAGCATATATAATAATGTTGAAGTTTTTTAAGCTTGTTTTATCGTATAATTTCAAATTCGTTTACTTTCTTTTGCCTTAATGCAAAAGAAAGTAACAAAGAAAAAATCAAGGCTTTATAAAAATGCATTGCGTTTCTAAGACGGAGGTATTTTCGCGCAATACAAGGCATGAAAGTTGGCACAATACCATGCATCTGTCGTTGCTGTGTATTGCTACGCACAAGCCTTCCGCACATACCTCCGTCAAGAACCGCTAATGCATTTTTCTAAGGCCGGTCCCTACTAAGAAAGATTTTACTTATGGCAACATTTTGGAGCAAGGATTTGACTTATCAGTACAATCTACAGGGTGTAAGGACCTGCCTTACGGTAATTTTACAATACCTGTAGGCAGAAGGCGTCCTACAGTAACGAGCAAAATGATATATTCACCTGATAACCTGTTGAATGATATGAATATTAAAAAGCCGGCGAAAGAGTTCCTTTCGCCGGCTTCCTTGTTAAAAATATTGGGTTGGTTTACAAACTCTTGATCTCAGCGACCAGTTTCTGAAGAGTAGCTTTGGCATCCCCAAATAACATACGGTTTTTCGGGTGGTAGAACAGGTTGTTCGGGATAGCGGCATAACCTGCGGCCATACTGCGTTTCATCACGATGATGTTCTTGGCATCCAGTGCCTTGATGATTGGCATGCCATAAATCGGGCTCGACGGATCGTCTTCGGCGGCAGGATTCACAACGTCGTTGGCACCGATCACTATAACTACATCGGTATTGCCCATTTCGTTGTTGGCATCTTCCATTTCAACCAGTTTTTCGTAAGGCACATCGGCTTCGGCCAGCAATACATTCATATGCCCGGGCATACGTCCGGCCACAGGGTGTATGGCATATTTAACTTCAACGCCTTTGCTGGTAAGCAGGTTGTCGAGTTCGTGGCAGAGATGCTGTGCCTGGGCAACGGCAAGACCGTAGCCGGGAACGATAAATACCTTCTGCGAATAGCTGAGTAATACGGCTGCGTCGCTGAGTGAAATCTCTTTCACGGTCTTGTCGCCTGACTCGGTGCCTGCTGCACCGGCAACGCCGAATGCACCAATAATAACATTGAGCAGCGAACGGTTCATGGCCTTGCACATCAGGATGGTGAGAATGGTACCCGAAGAGCCGACGAGTATACCGCCGGTGAGCATGGCCTGGTTACCGTAAAGGAAACCGCCCATGGCTGCAGCCACACCCGTAAATGAGTTAAGCAATGAAATTACTACCGGCATATCGGCTCCGCCTATAGGCATCACGAATGTAACTCCATATACCAGGGCTGCGAATGCAAAGAGGTAAATAGGCAGGTTGTTGTCGGCGACCGGTTTCATAAAGAGAATGAAAACCAGGGCGACAAAAAGAAGTACCAGGAAGGAAAGGTTTACGATCCTGAGGATAGGATGTTTGATATCACCTATGCGGCCGTCGAGTTTACCGAAGGCGATCAGGCTGCCGGCAAACGAAACGCCTCCAATCATTAATCCAAGCAGTATGGCTATGCCTTCACCACCAAACATATGTTCGGCCGGAACAGGCAGGCTGGCCAGGTGATTCTGCATTTTCGGGAATTCCATCATCGAAATCAGGGCGGCGCAGGCGCCTCCCATACCGTTGAATATGGAAACCATCTGTGGCATGGCGGTCATCTTTACTTTCTTGGAAGCATACCAGCCGATAAAGCTGCCGATAGCAAGGGCAACCAGGATCAGAAGTACATTATCGATATGCTTGCCGTCTTTTACATGGAAAAGAATGGTGAAAATGATGGCACCTCCCATACCTGCTGCAGCCCAGAGGTTGCCTGAACGTGCGGTGGCCGGGTGGCTGAGCTTTTTAAGCCCGAGGATAAACAGAATGGAGGCCAGCAGGTACGAAATCTCCAGGATGGAGAGCTGACCCGAATACTCTATGATTTTTGTAATTGTATCCATGATTTGCCTCCCTTATTTTTTCTTTTTCTTAAACATTTCGAGCATACGGTCGGTGACCACAAATCCGCCTACAACATTCAGCGTACCAAGTATAACGGCAATAAAACCGAGGATTAGCGAGAGGGTGCTTTCGGCATGGCCCATCACGATAATGGCGCCGATAATTACGACTCCATGTATGGCATTACTTCCCGACATTAAGGGAGTATGCAGTACCGCAGGTACATGAGAAATAACTTCGATTCCCAGAAACACAGACAATATGATAATGAATATCATGTCCTTGTATTCGAGGAAAAATTTTAAAACTTCATCCATAAAAATATTTTATTAAGAATTTATGATTGATTTAACTCTTTCGTGAACTATTTCCTTACCGTGTGTAACCGCTGTGCCTTTAACGATATCATCGTTCCAGTTGAGGTTCATGGCGCCTTCCTTGGTGATAATCAGTTTCAGGAAGTTGATCATGTTTTTTCCGTACATGCGGCTGGCATCGGTAGGCATTTCGGTAGGCAACTGTGAGTTACCTATGATTTTAACACCGTTATGGATTACCGTTTCGTTGTTTTTAGTCAGTTCGCAGTTGCCACCGGTGGATGCGGCCAGGTCGATGATAACCGAACCGGGGTTCATGCCTTCGACGGTTTCCTTGCGCAGCAGGAGAGGGGCACGCTTGCCCGGAATTTGAGCTGTGCAGATGATGACATCCGATTTAACGGCCTGGTCGTGGATGGCTTTTGCCTGGCGGGCCTTGAACTCATCGGTCTGCTCGACGGCATAGCCACCGGCAGCCTTGTCGTCGACGGCGCCTTCCACTTCAACGAATTTACCCCCGATTCCAACAACTTCTTCTTTTACGGCTGCACGTACATCGAATACATACACTACTGCACCCAGTTTACGCGAAGTGGCAATGGCCTGCAATCCGGCCACTCCTGCACCCAATATAAGCATATTGGCAGGTTTGATGGTCCCGGCTGCGGTCATAAACATAGGGAAGAACTTGGGCAGGGTGTTGGCTGCAGTAAGCACAGCTTTGTAGCCGGCAACCGTAGCCATCGACGAGAGGATGTCCATAGCCTGGGCACGGGTAGTGCGGGGAACAACATCCATACTGAAGGCTGTGATGTTTTTGGCAGCCAGTTCCTTTACCAGGTCGGCATTGAAATAGGGATTAAGCACTGTCATGATTACCTGCCCGTCCTTCATCAGGGCAATTTCATCGGGTGCGGGTGGCTGAATTTTCATTAACAGGTCAGCTCCTGCAATTACGTTTGCCTTGGTTTCGATGCGTGCACCTGCCAATTCATAATCTTTGTCGGAAGCAAAGGCTGTAAGCCCGGCCCCCGCTTCGACAAGCATGGTCACGTTCATCTTCACCAGCGTGGCGACACTCTCGGGAAGTAAGGATACCCGGTTTTCACCTGTAGTTTCTTTAAGTACTCCTATTGTCATAACAGTAGGTTTTTTAGGGGTTTTGTTTTGGGCAAATGTAAATGAATTTTATCCAATATATGAAAGCCTCTTGGATACTTTTTTTGAACTTTCAGTGATATACGGAAAGTGGGGTAAGAGCGGCTGGTTAAGCGAAGTAAGGACACAATGGATTTCCTGTATTTACAATTATCAGGCATAGCCTGAAGCTTACCGCTGATTTATGCTGTAAATTTGTGGTATCGCAAGGATCTTCATTTCAACCAAATCCATTATGAAATATACTGTGCTTATTTTGCCGGCCCTGATACTGCTGCCTTTTGCATGTGTAATCGGACAGAATAACGTTGCGCTTACCCCGGGCCAGAACAAACAATCCGTTTCGCTGCGTGGCGATACTGTTATCAATATTACGCTCGACAGGGAATTGCTGTTGCAGCCGAATGATAACACAACGGAGTACAGTATTTCGACCTATAAAAATGTGGATTTTAGTAAAGCCGGCCCCATGCAACTGCAACTGGCCGGGTTGCATCCCGAGATTTATATTTCGAATACGCATAAAGGGGTTATTATCATTTCATCGGCCGAAGCCGGCAAGGGGTTGAAGGACTTTAAGCGGACACTGGAACTTAGTCCCGCTTTGTACGAGTCGAGCCACAGGCAGGACACGCTGCTGGTTTCGCCCTACGCGGCGGGTGAACCGGAATTTGATTATACCAAAGTTTCATCCATTCGGCAGGATTATAAAAATGCGTTTAATTATAAGGTCGATCCGCGAACAGGCATAAGCTGGAGCAAGGGAAAGTATGGGGATTTTGAAACCGTGGGACCCTTTGGCCGTATGGTGTACGACCTGGTAATAATACTGAATAAGGCGAAGTAGGGGGATGGCCGACGGAAGCCGGCACACCGATGACAGCTTAATTGAAATGCCTGTGGGTTTAATTTGCTCCCCGCTTAATTTAATTAGCTGTGTACTCTATTAAATTAACTTACAGCTTAATTAAAATACCCATGGGTTTAATTTAATTTGCTCCTTGCTTAATTTAATTAGCTGTGGACTCAATAAATTATCGTACAGTTTAATTGAAATACCTGTGGGTTTAATTTAATTACCTGTGACTCAATTAAATTATCGTACAGTTTAATTGAAATACCTGTGGGTTTAATTTATATAGCTCCCGGCTTAATTACAATACCCATGGGTTTAATTTAATTACCTGTGATTCAATTAAATTATCGTACAGTTTAATTGAAATACCTGTGGGTTTAATTTATATAGCTCCCGGCTTAATTACAATACCCATGGGTTTAATTTAATTACCTGTGATTCAATTAAATTATCGTACAGTTTAATTGAAATACCTGTGGGTTTAATTTATATAGCTCCCGGCTTAATTAAAATACCCCCGCTGGCGCGAATTTCCAATCCGTGCCGGTATAAATTACCAATAATAGCATTTTTGCAATAGTACATATCCCACCGCTGGCCCCCGCTGGCGCGGAGTGTGTGCTGAAGTAAAAGTGCGAATTTAAGTAAAGAAAGTTCTTTTACATGCTGTATAAAAGATGAAGGGGTCTCTTCAAAGGGATGAACCTTCGCAATAGCTGTGCAGGCAGATATTGCAACTTAGCGCTTGCGCGATCTCACGAACGATAGAGAGTAAACCGCCTTGTGGTGCTGTAGCCAAAAGCTGTGGTATTGAACGGACAAGGAAAAGGTGGAGCAAACCATCAGGTATAAATAACGGAGATGAACGCAAGTGAACCACTGATGAGGAATTGAGATAGCAACCCGTTGTCAAAAACTTCCAGTCTCGCGCGATGGGACGAGGAGCATAGCGGCAACCTGATTTACTGGCTGTGTGGCAACCGATATGAAGGTGGCATGGACGTTATTTGGGCTTTTATACGGAACAGGAGAATACTGTGAATTGATGAAGGTCTGAGGCAGGGTTACGCCGATAGACGAAGGGAAAAGGCACAAGCTGAGCACCAGTAAGGCCGAAAGCGTAATACCTCACGAAGGAATTGTCACATTAGCAGAACCTCGCGAACGGATTTGTTTGGCAGTGGGGCGTAGCGACTAGTTTAAGTGCGTTTTCAGTAGTTGCATAATACATAAAGTTATATATCTGCAATTGTCGAAGTTGGTATAACACGATGTATATAGACGGTTTTGTTTGATACGGTATAAAGTATTGACATTTTTTTATAATTAACTCTTCGCACATTATAACCGTATTTTGTAAATGATTTCCGGGTTTGTATACTGTACGATTCGGCACTTACACTTAACTTCTTGATTTCATCAACCAACCCTTGTACGTACTTGAATGCTGTTAATGGCGATTTGTACTGATGCTTAATAACATCCGACAATTGTTTAATGTCCTCCTTAGCTTCTTCGGTAAAAAGTATTTGATACAGGTTCATAATTTTAATTTACAGTTTGAACCGTAATGGGTATTTAAATCTTTTTCCACCTCCGTAAATACTTCATTTAATGTATATAGCTTTTCCCCTGAAACGCTTTCGGGTAAAGGATATTCAACTATAGCTGTTTTGGGATGTTTTACCACTTCCCGAAGCAAGCGCCTGCCAGTTGGTGTGCTTACATCTATCTGTACTTTAACTTTATCCATTGCTGTAGTGTATTGTTTATTATGCAAAGTTAGTTGTTTTAAATCTAAAATGGTAGTTCATCCACTTTACATTTACGAAAATAGGTTTTTGAATTTTGAGATTACCTTAAACAAAAATTATCTAAATAGTCGTTTAAGAGCCTCCGTTTGCGATCGCAGTACCCTCGAATAAGTGTGCGAATTTTAAGTACAGATAGCTCTTTTTCTTCCTGAACAGAAGCAAAAAGGTCTCTATAAAGTGATGAACCTTTGCAGGAGCTTTACAAGTAGATGCTGATACTCTATCCCTCCGTTGGCGCGGATTTCCAATCCGTGCCGGTACAAATTCCAATAATAGTATTATTTTTATAGTACAGGTCAATAGCAATGAGCAGGAAATACAAATTTCATAATCCGGATGGAGTATATTTTGCAACTTTT
>JBAXXB010000202.1:0-8601 GCA_037128115.1 Bacteroidota bacterium | reverse complement strand
GCGATATTGGAGGATGTATTGATCCTGCCATGGAGATATTGAATGATATTGCCCATAAGCCTATTCCTGATGAGTTGCAAAAGGAGCTTTTTAATTATTGCCTGAAATCGTTTACCAGTAGAATTTTTAAAGGCTGGGACCGGCATTTCGGCATGCTGGATCTGGCGGCCGTATTGGCAAAAGATTCGGCAGAAGCCAGTCAGGTACATTCACACCTGGATCAAGTTAAGCCTTCCGGACAGAGTTGGGACTGGGATTTCAAAAATGCGCAGCTAATAAGGGTAAAGCTTATCAATAAAACAGAGGGTGAAGAAAGTGCAAATCTGTTTCTGGAGAAAAATATTACTAATCCCGATTTCAGGAAAAAGGTAATTGAAAATGCGATTGCAAAAAAAGATTATTCGAAAGCTATTAATCTTGCAGAAGCGGGGATTAAGTTTGACGACAGAAACAGCCCCGGTCTTGCAGATGACTGGCGCGATTACCTGCTGAAAGTTTCTGTTATTCAAAATGACACTGAGCAGATTCTGAAGTATGCCCGTCACCTTTTTATCCGGGGCAACAGGGTTAAGAAGCCATATTTCGACCTGATAAAAAAGCATACTAGACCGGAAAACTGGGAAATAGCCTTAGCCGCGATAATTAAAGATATTTCAGCTGATAACCGCTGGGATGGAAATCCACTGATTGCCGACCTTTATATTTGGGAAGAGCAATGGGAAAAATTATTCGATTTTGTTAAAAGCAATATTTCGCTTGATAAACTGGAAACCTATGAAAAACACCTGATGAACGATTATGCCGATGAAATATCCGATTTGTATCAATTGGCTATATTTAAATACATGGAAAACAACATCAGCAGGGATCATTATCAGAATGCCTGCAGGTATCTGCGTCGTATGATAAAAATGGGAGCCCGGGTAAAAGCGAACTATGTGATACAGGAACTCCGAAAATTATATCCGAAGCGCAAAGCTTTAATGGAAGAGTTGCTGAAAGTATAAATCCGCATAATCACTAACTTTGGCAAATCAAGCCTGTATGGCTGATTTTGAATAATAATCAGATCATCTTTAGCTAGAACCGCATTAACGTAGAACGTATAAAGGATGAATATTGAAAGAGTAAAGCGATTACTGAAAGAAAAAGAGAATATCCGCCTTGAATTTAAGGAGGCTGCCATGGCATTGCCCGGTAATCTTTTCGAATCAATCTGTGCCATGCTCAACTGTGATGGAGGAGATATTATTCTTGGTGCAAGCGATAACGGCGACATTAATGGAGTGGAAGAATTGCAGGTTTCAACTATGGTTACCAACCTGGTAAATCTTTCCAACAATCAGCAAAAACTCGATCCTCCTTTTATTCTTTTCCCGCAAAACTACAAGGTAAATGGCAAATGGATTATTCATATCCAGGTACCGGCTAGTTCTCAGGTTCACAAAACTGCCGGTATTATTTTTGACCGCAGCAACGATGGCGATTTCAGGGTAACGCATGCCCACCAGATTGCCGAAATACACAATCGCAAACGCAATCATTACAGCGAAGGAATAATTTATCCGGCTCTTCGGTTCGAAGATTTTAAAACGGAATTATTTCCTAAAATCAGGAACCTGATCAGCAGCAATAATTCCAACCATCCCTGGTTGGCTTTAAACGATAAACAGATGCTGGAAAAAGCCGGATTGTGGAAACGCGATTTTCAAACCGGCCAGGAAGGCTATACGTTAGCGGCAGCGTTACTGCTTGGGAAAGACGAAGCTATTCAGCAGATTGTTCCCCATTATAAAATAGATGCGTTAGTTAGGATACAGGATACTAATCGCTTTGATGACAGGGAATATATTCAAACCAACCTGGTTGAAGCTTACGAACAGTTAATGGCATTTGTTGCCAGGAGCCTTCCCGACAAGTTTTATATGGAAGGAGATCAACGGGTAAGCCTGCGCACTAAGATATTCAGGGAAGTTGTAGCCAATATGATTGTTCACCGCGAATATACCAATGCTCATCCTTGCTCATTTATTATTTATGCTGACCGTGTAGAAACCGAAAATGCCAATAATCCGCATGGTCATGGGCCGATTGATCCGGATAATTTTGCACCGTTTCCAAAGAATCCGGCCATTGCCAAGTTCTTCATCCAATTAGGTCGGGTTGATGAACTGGGATCAGGCGTTATGAATGTCAACCGGCTGATAAAAGAATATTCGGATAAGGGTAAGGTGCAATTTATTGAAGGTGTTACTTTTAAAACAATAATACCAATTATTGCTACAGCAACTGAGGGAGCAACTGAGGGAGCAACTGACGGAGCAATTGAGGGTAGTGATACAATAAATGATACAGTAAATGATACAGTGAGAGATGTTTTTAAAAACACAGTAAGTAATGCTGTAAAGGAAAGATTAATTAAGATTGTCAATATAGTTTCAATTAATCCAGGTTGTAAAGTGTCAGATCTTAAAAATAATATAGATATTTCAGTTAGAGTTTTGAAAGCTAATATAGCTCTGCTTATTACAGCCAATCTAATTGAGTATAAAGGAGATAAAAAAACAGGAGGGTATTACATTGCAGATGGTATAAAATCTAAATTGATTAATGCACTTTAATCAGCACTAGAAACAGCACTAGAAACAGCACTAGAAACAGCACTAGAAACAGCACTAGAAAATCTAAGAAAAAATAATGAGTAACAACACCTCCAGCATAGTCTCCAAAGTCTGGTCCTTTTGCAATCCCCTGCGCGATGTTGGCGTGGGGTATGGCGATTACCTGGAGCAACTTACCTACCTGCTTTTCCTGAAAATGGCTGATGAATATGGCAAGCCACCGCATAACCGCGAACTTAATATTCCAAAAGCATATAACTGGGAAAGCTTAACGGAAATCAAAGGCGCAGCCCTGGAAATCCATTATGTTACTTTGCTCCGCGAGTTAAGCACACAAAAAGGGATATTGGGGCAGATATTTACCAAGAGCCAGAATAAAATCCAGGATCCGGCCATGCTGGCAAAGATCATTGATATGATCGACAGCGAACAATGGTTAGTGATGGGTGCCGATGTAAAAGGTGATATTTACGAGAAGCTGCTGGAGCAAAATGCACAGGACGTAAAAAGCGGTGCCGGCCAGTACTTCACGCCACGCCCGTTAATCAGGGCCATGGTTGAATGCATACAGCCGCAACCAATGAAGACTATTGCCGATCCTGCCTGTGGCACAGGAGGCTTCTTTCTGGCTGCTTACGATTACCTGGTAGCCAACAACAAACTGGATAAAGATCAAAACAAGTTTATAAAACTTCAAACCTTTTACGGTAACGAAATTGTTGCCGGAACCAGGCGTTTGGCTTTAATGAATTTGTTCCTTCATAATATCGGCGATATCGACAGCGATAATTTTATTTCACCTGCTGATGCCTTAATTGCAGCATCGCCAATTACCTATGATTATGTGTTGGCAAATCCACCCTTTGGTAAAAAGAGCAGCCAGACCTTTACCAACGATGAAGGCGAACAGGAACGCGACGATTTAACATACAATCGCCAGGATTTCTGGGCAACCACCAGCAACAAGCAGTTGAACTTTGTGCAGCATATCCGCTCCATGCTTAAAACAACTGGCCTGGCAGCCGTAGTTGTTCCGGATAATGTATTGTTCGAAGGCGGAGCCGGCGAAACAGTCCGCAAGAAATTGCTGGAAACAACTGATCTTCATACTATACTTAGGTTGCCAACCGGTATTTTCTACGCCCAGGGAGTAAAAGCCAATGTTATCTTCTTCGATAACAAACCCGCCAATAAGGAGCCTTGGTCCAAAGAAATCTGGGTATACGATTACCGCACAAACATTCACCATACCCTAAAGAAAAATCCTTTAAAACTGGATGATCTAAAGGATTTCATTGTTTGCTACAACCCAGCTAACCGGCACAAGCGAAAAGAACTATTCAATACCGAAACCAACCCTGAAGGCCGCTGGCGCAAGTTCACCTATGATGAAATTATTGCCCGCGACAAAACCAGCCTCGATATCACCTGGCTAAAAGACAAATCCCTTGCCGACCTTGATAACCTACCCGATCCGGAAGACCTTGCCGCTGATATTATAGAAAACCTGGAAGCAGGGCTGGAGAGTTTCAGGGAGATTATGGTCAAGTTAAATACAAATGGCTGATCCGGATTTCACTTTATGTTATTAAGAGAAGCTGTTGCCATCGTTGCAATAAATTCCCAAAAATTGAATTTTGGGCGGTTGGTCAATGTGCCGGATTTTCTTGGTGCCAGGGAAGGCCAGTCTTTTGGGGGGAAAGCTTCCGTTATTTCAGGTTTCACAGTTAGTTTGTTCTCTTCTTCTGCATGAATAGTCAGTTCAACTATTTCTGTATCTTGATGATCATTCGTCACAGTCAAAGTATCTGGAGTATTTTCATTGGCTATAACCAAAGTTTTAGCTTCCTTAGCTTCTCGTCTTTTTTCGGCTTTCAGTCTTCGCTCTTCATCGTCAATCAGCTTTTGCTGATCGTCCTTTTCTTTTTGAGCTATTAATGCCATTTGTCTTTCCTTTTCTTTCAATTCATACTTCCTGCGTTGTTTGTTTGCAGAAGTTCTGCAGGAATTCGAACAGTACCTGGCACTGTCTTTCATTGGATTAAATTCTTTGTCGCAATACATGCATTGAGTTTTCATTTTTATCTTTTTTGAGGGTAAATATCTTGTTATTCATATCAGTCACCAAACACCTGGAGTGAATGGATAAATTAGTATAGTTCAAAATATCAACATTTCAATTGAGTATATTTATGCTCATCAACAGTAGGCAAAGCATATCCCAGCAGCCAATTACGGTCAGGAACTATCTCGTAGATAGAAATCCACTTCAGGTGAATTATGACCAGTATAAAAGCATACTGTGTCTTCATTTCCAGTCTTTTAAGCTCTGAGCCCAAAAGCCTTTTTCTATTGATGCGCATAATTTATGGGGATTGTACTTTCAACTTCGTGCATACTTCTACTTCCGAACAATTATTTTTTGTTCGATTAGCGATTGACGAACCTCCACAGGGTCATAAAGAATACGCCTTCCTATCCTATAGGCTTTTATTTTGCCGGATTTAGTCCAGGCACGTAAAGTGGGAAGTGTAATTTTCAGGCCTTCTGCAATATCTTTTCGTGTCAGATACTGGATTTCCTGATTTGAAGGAACTTGATTGGATTTGCCCTGTGTTTCAAATCCTTTCTTGATTGCATCCTGAATAACCTTGCGGATTTCTTCAGAAATTGGGATGTGGATGATGATGTCTTTCATAGATGTTAGTTTTGGTTTGTTGGACAATATTACGCCATCACTAACATCTAAGTCAACCACCACACTACCTGTGGTAGTTACTTTTTCATTTATATCGCTGATTTTTAATCTTTCCCAGATCATTAGCATCGGGAAAGTCTTTAGGAAAGTCATCAAACTTTGCTCTTTTAAAGTTGCCCAAAGTGTTTTTATTTGGATAAAGTGCATCTTTAAATGATTCCCAAGAATCAGTTACATCAAAGCTTTTGAATAGTATCCTGGCCAGCTGCAGATATGATCCTTCTGTTGTGTGCCCAAGAGGTAATTCGAGATAACCCTTTTCGACTAATTGTATCATTAAAAAGCCAAACTCGGAAACACTCCTATTCCATTTTATTTTTGCACCAGGCAAAGTTTCTTTCATTAAATCCTCCAGCAACCCATTTATGTAGTTTCGCTTTTTAATTGCCAAATTCAAATTGACTGCATTTTCAATATTTATGTTCCATAATCGTTCCGGAATAATTAATCGGTTATCTTTATCCACATGCAGTGGTACAATCATAACAGCTATATCATTTTTGATATGATCTGGATTTCCCCATGAAGAATAGCGTTGATATTCCGATTTTAATTTCTTAAAATCGGTCAGTAATCTCTTTTGTTTATCTTCCTTGTTTAAAAGCCTGAAATCCAAATCTTCATACTCAGCTTTGAATGCGCTAAAAGTATCCTCATCTTTCCCTTTAGATTCCTGAAGAATCATCTCGGCCAATTCTACATTAGTAAAAGGGTCATTTTTACCCTCAAGATAAATCAATACGGTTTCCATTCGTGGTTTTTGAGGTTTAAACTGTTTTTAAATCCTTTGTATTCTTAAAAAACGGATGATCAACTAGTTTATTAGCATTATCTTCCTGCGTCATTCGAATATAGCGCATAAAAGACTGTTCGGTTTTGTGTCCTGTTATCTTCATAATTGAAATAGCGGGTATGCCTGATAAGTACATGTTAGTCGCCCCACTTCGGCGTGCAGTATGTGTTGAGATCAATTTATATTTAAGATATGTTCGACTTACCTTTATTCCGCCTTCAAATTTAGTAATACTTACCGGTTCGTCAATTCCTGCTTTTTTACCAATTCTCTTGAGATAGTCATTCATTTTTTGGTTCGAAATACTCCTCGGCAAATTATAGTTATACTTCTTAAGAATTTCAGCAACAATCCAATGCAAAGGAATAATAACCATCTCGTTATTTTTGTCTGTACTTAGTTTAATAAAGGTGCCTTTATCATTAGTATAAATATTTTCCGGCTTGATATGGGTAAAGTCAGAAAATCTAAGACAAGTATAACTACCAATCAGAAATAGATCCCGCTCCCGTTCAAGCGATTTGATTGATTTTAAGTCTTGGTTATAAATTTTCTCTAATTCATGTTCTGTCAGGTAAATCTTATCAACGTCCTCGGTAAGTATAGCGAATTTGCGGCTTTGGAATTTAAGATTAGTGTTGACACCGGCATCTGTTGCAGCATTCAAAATTGTTTTTAGGGTGCTGATATGCTTCCCAACCGTATTTTCTGTCATTTTGATAGGGGAAGGATTGGGGTTTTTTATAGTTGCAAATTTCTTGGCATCATTTCTGAGATAACTTACAAAGTTCTGATAGAACTCCAGGTCTATATCGTCGAAATCCAGGTCTATGTGCTTAGCTAATTTATAAGCATTCAAGTGCCTAAGCGTAGTAGCATATTTTTGGCGGGTTTTTTCCGAAACCGGATAGGGCTTGCCTTTTTTATAGATAAATTTAACATCTCTGATATAATCCTCGTAAAAGCCTATCAGGTTTTGGGATACTACTTTTACCGCTGACGTCCTCGCTCCTCGCTTTTTAATATCCGGGAAAAGGTCTTCCCGCTTATGGAGTTCATCTCTTAAAGAATCAGCAGTAATTTTTATTCCATTATTGACTAATCTTCGATAAATATCTTCAGCGGCAGTCTTGATATTTTGAAGGCTTTGATTCAACTCTGCCGGATCAGGAAACCCTTGCCTGTTAATTCCCTTCTGCTTCTTGGCATCCCAATGCTTAGGAACCCACTTAGTCCCGGTGGAAAATTTGATCTGTTTATATTTCTTTTCCCCTGTTTCATTTAAATCGTATGAATTAAATCGGATAATCAGGTAAATTAAGGTTGGAGAATCTCCATTTGGCTCTTTAAGTACGAAAGTGGTTGATGAAGCCATAATAATACATTTAGATGTGTTCGATACAAAGATAATGCAAAAAACTCAAGGGGATGAAATAGGGGATGAATATTTCTTATTTTAACCTATATTCTCTTTCTCTTATTTTATCATATAAAGCAAAAAGCCCCGTAAATACAGGGCTTTAAGGCGGTAATAAGGTGAAATGAGATTGGAATTCTGTAGCCTCAATAGGAATCGAACCTATATTTAAAGTTTAGGAAACTTCCGTTCTATCCGTTGAACTATGAGGCCTTGCTAACGGACTGCAAAAGTAATGATTTTTCTTTATTCAGCAAGACGAATTAGTTAGCTGGCAGTATAAGTTCTTTACCGGTTTTACTTTGGCTTTTACGCTTATAATCAGCTAAAATCTTGAATTGAATCAATTAGCATCCGTCGAATAAATCATACGATCCCATTACCTGGCCGAATTCGTATTCCCCGACCACCTGCGGGGATTATAGGTCCCTACCGGTTTGGGTGAAGGATGGCCCGAATTGCCTCTCCCCTGCTGTTTCGGGGCTTTTTCGGGATGATGATCCATGAGAGGATACGGATGATTGTCAATGACCGGTATCCGCTTGGAGATCAGTTTCTCAATATCCTTCAGGTAGGCCTTTTCTTCGGCATCACAGAAGGAGAATGCTGTTCCCTTTGCCCCTGCTCTGCCGGTCCGCCCGATACGGTGAACATACGTTTCGGCAATATTCGACATCTCGAAATTGATCACGTATTCCAGGTCATCCACATCAATGCCCCTGGCTGCAATATCGGTAGCCACCAATACGCGTGTAGTCTGGGCCTTGAAATTGGTGAGGGCGCGCTGCCTGGCATTCTGCGCCTTGTTGCCGTGAATGGCCTCGGCACTGATGTTATGTTTCAGCAGTATTTTCACCACCTTATCGGCTCCGTGTTTGGTACGGGTGAAAACCAGGGCCGTTTTGATGTTCTGATCTTTTAAAATATCGACCAGCAAGGCGTTCTTATTGCCTTTATCACCATGACTGATGTCATCACAATCGGAATAGCAGTCTCTCGCCAAGTAGATAAA
>JBAXXB010000201.1:0-8607 GCA_037128115.1 Bacteroidota bacterium | reverse complement strand
ACTGACATATATTACCTGACCCAGTAAGGTTTCAAATTCTTCGAATTTTAAAGGCCGGTTGTCGAGCGCCGAAGGCAGCCTGAACCCATATTCGACCAGGTTCTGTTTCCGGGAACGATCACCCCCATACATGGCCCTGATCTGGGGAATGGTGGCATGGCTTTCGTCGATCACCATCAGGAAATCGGAGGGAAAAAAGTCGATCAGGCAGAATGGTCTTGACCCTGATGTGCGACCATCAAAGTACCGGCTATAATTCTCAATACCAGAGCAATAACCAAGTTCCCGCATCATTTCTATATCGTAGGTAACCCTGTCCTCCAGCCTTTTCGCTTCAAGCGGGCGCCCGATTTCGTTAAAATATTCGACCTGTTTCACCATGTCAGCCTGTATTTCCCAAATAGCTTCCTTCATCTTTTCCTTGGAGGTTACGAAGATATTAGCAGGGAAAACGGCAATTTCGTCCAGCGTTTCTATGGTAATCCCATTCAAAGGATCAAAGGCAGATAGACTTTCAATCTCATCGCCAAAAAAAATAATGCGGTAGGCTATATCAGCCGAAGCCGGGAAAACATCCACCGTATCTCCCTTCACCCTGAACTTTCCTCGGGTCAATTCCAGTTCAGTGCGCGAATACAAACTTTCGACCAATGCATGCAACAGCTTGTTTCGGCTTATTTTATCAGCCCTGGCTATATGGATGACCTTGCTGTTGAAATCATCAGGGTTACCTATTCCATATATACAGGATACCGAAGCAATAACAATTACATCGCGCCTGCCCGAAAGTAAAGCTGCCGTTGCACTCAGGCGGAGCTTCTCAATTTCTTCGTTGATGGAGAGGTCTTTCTCAATATATGTGTTCGTGACAGGGATGAATGCTTCAGGTTGATAGTAGTCGTAATACGAGATAAAGAATTCAACCTTGTTTTCAGGAAAGAACTGTTTAAACTCACTGTATAACTGGGCCGCAAGGGTCTTATTATGACTCAGAACAAGTGTGGGACGTTGTACCTGATTTACCAGGTTGGCGATGGAAAAAGTTTTACCTGATCCGGTAACTCCAAGTAATACCTGGGCATGGTCGCCTCTTTCGACGCCTTCGGACAACTGCCTGATAGCTTCAGGCTGATCACCGGTAGGCACATATTCAGATGTAAGTTTGAATTTCATTTTGAATTATAAGGTCAAACCAAGAGTTACTAATTGGGTTTACAGCCAGGAAACTAGCCGGGTAAAACGAAACGTGCAACAACCGGAAAATGGTCGGAATAATCTTTGTTAATGGATTTGTATTCAATAGCCCGGAAAACTTTGGAGTGAAAAATATAATCAATCCGGAGTAGAGGCAATTTTTCGGCATAGGTCTGTCCCAGTCCTTTCCCGGCTTCAACGAAGGAATCTTCCAGCAGATTACTGATCTGCCGGTAACTATAGGAGACGGGAGTATCATTGAAATCGCCGTTTAATAAGACAGGATAAGGTGATTTGCTGATAAAATCAGCTATCGTCCTGATTTGAACGGCTCGCTTGATATACGCATACTTCATCTTGCCTAAAATGGCCTGGGAACCTTTTTTTAACTTGTCGTTATTTGCAGGTGAATTCGTAATTTCACTCACAAAGTTGTAGTCTTCCTTCCCGAATTTTACAGATTCCAGGTGCAGGTTTAGCACCCTGATAGTATCTTTTCCAATCTTTATATCGACCGACTGGCAAAAATTTACCGTACTGTTGGGATAGACCAGCCTCTGGGTATGAACAACTGGGTATTTACTGAAGATGGCAAGCCCGTAAGGCAAATCCTTCCCATCCTTATTAATAAGCTCTATGCTGCGGTACTTATACCCCGATTTCAAACAAATGGTATCAGCAAAATCCGCGTGTTTTCCAACGCCGCTGTAATACTCCTGGAGGCAAAGTATATCAGGTGATTCGGAATGAATGAGGTCAAAGATAGCTGAACGCGTTGAAGAACCGGATCCGTTCCTCCAGTTGTAAAGATCGAACAGGCGTATATTATACGTCATTACTTTAATGCTGTTTTCAAAGGATAAGGTATGGTCAGGTCCCGAAAACTTAATGCAGGTTTTTATCTGGTTATAGCCTAACAATATGGTAATCAATGATAATATAAAATATTTTTTCAAAAAAACAAGCCAAAAAAGTACAAAAAACAGGTTACTCATCAGGATCAGCGGGTAGGCGAGTCCTGCAAAGGAAATAGGCCAGAAGCGCTCCGGAGAAATATACAATGACGCATACGAAAATAAAAGCAGGCAAATAAAAACAGTGTTAGCCACAATCATCAGGCGCGTGGCTAATGAGGTTTTATTCTTAGGTTTAACAGACCGTTTCTTTTTTATTGTTGCCATTTATACCAAACAGGTTAATTGCAGGGATGATCAGTTTCGTTTATTGGTTTTTACTGCTATTGAATAAGATTTCCTTTTCTTCTGCGGATAAGCTGGAATAACCGCTCCTCGATATTTTGTCGAGTATGAGGTCCAGTTTTTGTTGCTTTAATACTTTTTGCCTGTTATATTCTTCATCGGTGAGTGGGCGGCCCGTACTGTATACTTTACGCAGTGGCTTTTGCCTGAAAGGGCTTGAGATGAATGAAACTATTTTTTTTATCCCAAGCCGGTCCAGCACATTGTTTCGCAGAAACAAGACAAAAAGCGCCCCGGAAATTGCCCCGCCAAGATGTGCAAAATGACCTCCTGCATTCCCTGAACGTATCATCAGTACATCAAGTATAACGGTGAAAATGGCAATATATTTGATTTTTACAGGCCCTAAAAACATCAAATTCACGGAATATTCAGGCACCAGCACGGCTGTAGCAATCGTTATAGCCAATACCGAAGCAGAAGCACCTATGGCGGTAGAAATAGCTATGGTATCCTGGAAAACAGGGAATGCGTTGTATGCCAAAATATAAGTAAGGGCACCCGAAATACCTCCTACAAAGTAAATCGTATAAATTTTCCTGCCAGGCATAAATTCCATAAATATTTTGCCAAACCAAAAAAGCCAGACCATATTGAAGAACAAGTGCCAGAAACCCTCCTGAACAAACATATAAGTTATAATTGTCCATGGTTTCCCCATCAACACCGCGACTGATGCAGGCACACTGATCCAGGAAAGCACCATATCAAGCCATAACTGGTCGCCATGCATACCGGCTGTGTGCGTAAGCAGGCCTGCAAGCTGAACCAGTTCAAGAAAGAACCATACCGCTATATTCGCAATGATTAGCTGTGAAAGAGCCGGCTGCATCTTTACCATACTCCTTAGTCTATCGCCGGCCGACTGATTGTAATTCATTGTTTTATAATTTTATATGCCATCTGTTTGTTTTAAACAGCTTTGGGATGGATACTAAAACCAGCATTTATCTTATTGCCAGTAGTTTTTCTTTCTTCTATTTTCCGTTTTTTTCCAGAAGAGTATGAGAAAGAATCCAAAGATCATTCCTCCCAGGTGTGCAAAATGGGCTACATCGCCCCCGGTGTCATAAAAGCCTGATACCAGTTCGAAAACACCGAAAATGATTACAAACCACTTTGCTTTCATGGGTATGAAAAAGTAAAGATAGATGAGCGAATTGGGAAACAGCATTCCAAAGGCCAGCAATAATCCGTATATGGCTCCCGAGGCACCGAGGACGACAGGCAGGTTCAGGAAGTGTTCACGATAAGCAACCACAAAATTCAGTGATTCCTGCATAGCCTGGCTGTTGCCCGGATCCTGCTGTAAGGTGATGTAATTCAACTTGAAATTCTCGAACAACTGGTTGAAATCCGATGAAGATCCGCCTATATTAAACTGGTGTGTTGAAGCAAATTGTTGCAATGTAACCATATCAGGATGAGTGATAAAGGCATCGATATTGTGAAGAACGGGGCTAATCTGGAAGTAAAATACCATGTAATGAACCAGGGCAGCACCTATCCCGGTAATAACGTAGTAAAGGATGAATTTTTTAGGCCCCCAGACCTGTTCCAGAACACTACCAAACATCCAGAGTGCAAACATGTTGAAGAAGATGTGTGAAAAGCTACCGTGCATGAACATATACGTGATGAACTGGTATGGCGCAAACTTCTGAGAGGCAAAATAATGAAGACCAAGGTAATCGACCAGATCAATATTCATCGTTTTGCCTATTACCTGGGTGGCAAGGAAAAACAATCCGTTGATAATAATTAAATTCTTGACTACCGGGGGTAAAAACCCAAAACCCGAGGGGCTGTATCGTTCGTAACTCATATGTCCGCCTTCTGATTAATCCTAATAAATTTGACTTCTTCTTCAAAAATTCAGAATGTCTTTGCCAGGACTTTCTGTTTTTTATGTTTTTCTATTAACAATCAACTACTTACCTATTAATTTATCAATTTCTGATGCCGGAATTATTTTCAGCACTTTGCTTCCATCCGGGGCTACATCAGGCACCTGGCAACCAAAAAGTTCATCGATTAATTGTTGCATCTCTTCCGGTTTCAATATTTTGCCTGACTTTACAGCCAGGTTACCGGCAATGATTCGCGCCAGTTTAATTCTTTGATCTTCAGCCGAATCAGTCCTGTTTTTCTTAAAATCTTCCAGGAGCCTGTCAATAAAGTCTTCAATTTCATTCGATGGCATATTGGAAGGTACTGAATTGATCACAAAACTGCCGGCACCCATATAGGAAATCTCAAACCCGAGGCTATCCAGGTCACCCGATATTTCTGTAATTATATCTGCGTCAACAGCCGAAAGATGAATGTTTTTAGGAAAAAGAACACGCTGCCGGGTGACAGGCTGCCCTTCGGCGGCTGAACTGATACGTTCAAATATTATCCGTTCGTAGGCTTTCTGCTGATCGACAATCATGAGCCCTGATTTCACATTAGCAACAATAAAACGGTTTTGTACCTGGAATAGTTTACTGGCCGAATAAGTCTTTTCTTCGGATGGGGGCGGGGATGTTTCTTCATCCCGCCGGACCTGATCCGATAGCAGATCCTGCCTTGTGCTATTTTCACCTGGTACAGGCTGCTGACTTTCCAATCCTTCGTACATTTTCTCCCAACCTGTGCGGTTAGGCGACATGCCTGCATTCGATTTCAGGTAGTTCTGCGTTTTCCTGAACGGGTTATAATCAGGGTTGATTTTTATCTCCGGAGCTTTAGGCTCATACCCCTTGGGAGCAATGAAATCGAAGCTAGGTTCCGTATCAAAGTCAAGGGTTGGGCTCAGGCTGAACATACCCAGCGCATGCTTCACTGATGCTCTAGTCGAAGCATACAATAATTGCCCGTTCTGAAAATTGACTTCAGTTTTTGTGGGGTGAATATTGATATCGATGGTAGAAGGATCAACTTCAATATACAGGAAATAGGACGGGATGGCCGAATCAGGAATCAGCTCTTCAAATGCCTGTTCAACAGCATGATGCAAATACGGATGACGGATAAAACGCCCGTTTGCAAAAAAATACTGTTCGCCCCGTGTTTTACGAGCCGTTTCAGGTTTCCCTATGTACCCGGTTACAGAAACAAGTTCGGTCCTGGCTTCGACAGGCAACAGCTTTTCGTTAATGGTATTACCGAAAATATGAACAATCCTCTGCCGTATATTTCCTTTAGTCAGTTGGAAAACGGGTTTATCGTTATTAAACAAGGAGAATTCAATATCCGGGTGTACCAGGGCTACACGCTGAAATTCTTCGAGTATATGCCTGAATTCCACATTGTCCGACTTCAGGAAATTCCTCCTGGCAGGTACATTATAGAACAGGTTTTTGATGATAAACGTGGTTCCCTGTGGGCAGGCAACAGGTTCCTGGCTCCTGACTTTAGAACCCTCAACAATTATGCTGGTACCGACCTCTTCGTCGGATTTACGCGTTTTTAGTTCAACCTGGGCAATGGCAGCGATCGAAGCCAGGGCTTCACCCCTGAATCCAAGAGTCCGTATCGAAAACAGGTCATTGGCTTCCCGTATTTTTGAGGTAGCATGGCGTTCGAAACACATTCGTGCATCGGTTTCGGACATACCCGAACCGTTGTCAATTACCTGTATAAGGGTTTTGCCAGCATCTTTTACCAGCAGCTTGATTTGGGTTGCACCGGCATCAACCGAATTTTCAAGTAATTCCTTAACAGCCGAAGCCGGGCGCTGTATTACCTCGCCGGCGGCAATCTGATTGGCAACAGAGTCAGGAAGTAACCTGATCAGATCTGACATATATGTATTTTATTGATAATGAGCAAAATAAAAAGTTTTCTTTGAGTTGTATCAACAATCATTTCCACTGGTTAACGATACACTTCCCATGCCTGGAATTAATATTACCCCAATACCGGGTCTGTTTACAACTGCGTTCCAATTTCCCGGGTGCATTTTAAAAACAAGAAAAGGATAATTCATCTTCAGGTCATTTTTCTATTCCAATTTCTAACAGGAAGGCAGGAATGATCGAATTTGCTAAAATAGCGGTAAACCTATCAATTACATACATTTACCCGGCAAATAATAATCCCCGGCTGTGTAATACTTACTGCAAAAGTACCTCAAAAAACTCATACTTTTGCAACCGGGCATTGCTTTTTGGAAATGCTATTGAAAACTTCAAATTTTAGATCAGACAATGAAAACAACCAATAATAGCCTCGAAAACCTGATTGTGGTTGGCGACAAAATACTGATCAGTCCCAGTTCGGCAAAAAGTAAAACCAGAAATGGGCTTTTTTTGCCTCCGGGGTATTCGGAAAAAGAGGAAATACAGAAAGGTTACGTGGTCAAAGTTGGCCCCGGTTTCCCCATTCCATACCTGCCTGATGAAGACGCTGAGCCCTGGAAACCAAAAACGGGTGAAAAGATCCGCTATATTCCCCTGCAACCCAGGGTAGGTGACCTGGCTATTTTTCTCTTAAAAGGATCGATTGAAATACAATATAACGACCAGAAATATTTTATTGTTCCCCAGCATTCAGTCCTGCTTCTCGAAAGGGATGAACCTGCTGAATAAATTGGGATTGGAATTGCGGGGAAAAATATAAAAGCCCCAGGGGTGTAAGTGATTCAACTTGTAGTTTGATGAGGGAAATAGGCTTTAATTTAAAATGATGGGAGCATGCAGGTCTTAATCTATGCAAAAAAAAGTCCCGGCATTATGCCAGGACCTTTCACTAAGATCGTATGTATTTTGGATTTACCGTACATAAACCGACTGCCGGCTGCTTACAAGATAAAGAGCTCCAAATAAGACCGAGTTATAAAATAAATCTCCCAATACACCATTAAATAAGAAGGGAAGCCCGGCAATATATGATTGCATGAGTCCTGCGGCGTTTAATGGATAAGGCATCATACCCGAAGTCCAGCAGGCAAAATTGGTAACCAGGTAAAACAGAACCGATGAGGCCAGGGAAGCTGTGAGGGCATTCACCACGGTCAGCCTGCGCTGCAGCACTAATCCCATCCCGACAATCGCAATAAAGCTGATGTATACCGGGAACATGGTAGAGTGAAAACCTATGATCAGGTCACTGATTAACATAGCAGCTACAGGAATAAGAAAAGCCAATTCCTTACGTTTCAGGAAAGACCCGCCAACTCGCCCTGCTCTGAACCCTGGCTCAAACCGCAGTACACCATGACCCATATCGGCCAACGTTTCGGCTATATGCAGGGCAAATCCCTCGGTGTAGAACTTGCCAATTACAAGAATGTTCATCTAATTATTTTGACTGACAACGTATTGAATTTGTCGAATGCTGCTTGCCGCACGGTGAACCAAGGTAGAGCTCCGGCGTGAATCAGCGCGTAGTTACCCTCAAAGAATTTATCCAGTTCCGGATGCCATTTATCAAACACCAGCACATGGTTCGCTTGAAGCTTGGCCACCTTATAAGGCAACGAGTCAATTGCCAAAAACACATCTCTGAGAAAACTTCGTGAAAATACCCAGCAATGGTTGTACTCGAACTGCAGGACGGAAATCCTTTCGTCGATCAACAACGGCAAAGCTCCGCGAATAACCTCCATATCATGACCTTCGGTGTCACATTTCAGCAAGTGAACGTGCGGTATTCCTCTCGCGCCACAAAAATCTGCGGCAGAGATTAGGTCGATCTTCACCACTTCTTGCGTAACAACTGCTGATTCACGATAGAGTGAGTTGGTACCCGCGGTTGGCCCTGCAAGGTAGATTTCTGCTGTGCCACTTGACCCTGAAAGGGCCAATTCCTCAATATGCAGGCAAGGGTGATTGCCGCGCAAATTGCGCCTGAGCTCTGCAGCAGTGGACGGCACGGGCTCAAACGCAAAGAGGAGCACGTCTTTTTCTATACCATGGTCTTTTAGCTGTTCAAGCACCGCAGTAGACCAATCGCCGATATTGGCTCCGACATCAAAAATGATGAGATTTCGCTGATTACCTAGGCTCTTTTTCCAAGCCGCTAACACACAGCTTTGAATAATCATCTCACCGTTTTTTCTCATGTCGTTTGCAATATCACCTCGCGCATAGAGATACAATGCTCGGCCAAGCCTATAGGCGGTGCGACGCCCGAGCATTTTGAATGCAACGCTCTTGATGTAACTTAG
>JBAXXB010000200.1:0-8716 GCA_037128115.1 Bacteroidota bacterium | reverse complement strand
TGGCAAGGTCGATGGTTCCGGTTCCTTTTATCTGGGCGAAATCGCGCAGGCGCCTGAGCAGGAGGTTGGCAATACGAGGTGTGCCACGACTTCGGCGTGATATTTCGTTGGCAGCTTCATCGTGTATGGGTACGCGTAATATTCCCGCTGAGCGTATAATGATCTTTTTTAAGGTTTCGGAATCGTAATAATGAAGGCGTGCATTGATGCCGAACCTCAAACGTAGCGGGGCCGTCAGCAGGCCCGAACGCGTGGTCGCGCCAATGAGCGTGAAGGGATTGAGTGCAATCTGCACACTACGGGCGTTGGGACCTGATTCAATCATGATGTCAATCTTGAAATCTTCCATGGCCGAATACAGGTACTCTTCCACTACCGGGCTCAGGCGGTGTATTTCGTCGATAAACAAAACGTCGTTCGTCTCGAGGTTGGTCAGCAGGCCGGCCAGGTCGCCGGGTTTGTCGAGAACCGGTCCTGAAGTCACTCGTATATTGACACCCATTTCGTTGGCGATGATATTGGAAAGGGTGGTTTTTCCCAACCCCGGAGGGCCGTGGAGCAGCACATGGTCCAATGCTTCACCGCGACGCGAAGCGGCAGCCACAAAAACCCTGAGATTTTCGACCACACCGGGCTGACCTGCAAAACTTCCAAAATCGAGTGGCCGGAGCACTTGCTCGATTTCACGCTCGGCAGGGCTCAGGTGTTCAGGCGTGGCGTCAAGGTTTTTGTTCACTGGTATTTTTTATACGTAAGCAGCAAAGTTATAAAAAAAGATACTATGAGAGGCTAAAATTGTCATTTCCACAGGTAAGCCTGCATTGGCGTGGCGTATGCATTTTTTTATCGTAAATAACTACGGTGGATACGCTGCCTTATTATTATTATTTATACATTAGCGCTGAATTTAAATATCACTGTGGCCATGAAAGACATAGTTGTTGCTATTGATTTTTCTAAGGGTTCGGTACATGCCCTGGAGTATGCTATTGAACTTGCCAACCTTACGGGTGCTAATGTTTGCATGGTATGGGTTGACAATGTCAGTGGGAATGAAATAGCATTTGCCTCCGAATCGAAAGAACTCCGTAATGAGGCGAAAGGTAATTTTAGTGAATTGCTTTCTGCATATAAAGATAAACTGGTTCGTGGAAAATTAACCGCCAAGGTCCGCAAAGGCAGGGTATACCAGGAGCTAGCCACCTATGTTAAGCAAAATGAATGCTGCCTGCTGGTAGTTGGAGCCCATGGCTCATCCGGTTTCGAAGAATTCTGGATTGGTACAAATGCCTTCAGGATTGCATCAAGCTCCCCGAGCCCGGTAATAACCGTAAAATATAATTATGAAATTCAAAGGGGATACCGTAAGATACTGATGCCGGTATACCATACTTCCCAAACTCTTGGGAAACTTGCCTTTACAGCTGATCTGGCAAAGGCTACCGGTGCTGATATTAATGTTCTGGCGATGAATTCCAGCGGGCTTAAATCCATGCAGAAGATAGTTGACAGCAATGTTTCGAAAGTCGAGAAGCACCTTGAGGAGAAAGGTGTCAATTATGTTACCGATTACTGTGCCAGCGAAAATATTGCAGCGGATATCATTCAGCATGCGCGCTTTGTCGATGCCGACCTGATTTCCATCATGACCGATGTGCAGGATCAGGCTAATTCCATCCTGTTAGGCCCTTTTGCGCAACAATTGGTTAACTATTCCCCGGTTCCGGTATTGAGTGTTCATGCCAAAAACAACTTTGATCTTTAAATCAGCCTGTCGAATATGTTTAAAATTTTTCTGGCAGCTATAGTCACGCTGACCATCATGCATGTTACTGCTATGGCGCAGGAACTTACACCCTCCGTCGGGAAAGTGGAAGTGATGCAGGATGAAAAAATTACCCAGCTTTCGGAACAATACAAGAAAATGAGTGAAAATAGTCCTGAAACGGATGGTTTCAGGGTGCAGGTGTTTTTTGATTCAGGAAGCAATTCTAAGAGTAAGGCTGCAAGCCTGAAGAGTGAATTTGAAACAGCTTATCCCGGGATTAAATCTTATTTATCATACAAAGAGCCATATTATAGAGTTCGGGTGGGTGATTTCCGAACATTGGCCGAAGCTGTCGGGTTTCAGAAAAAGATTGCTGCCGACTATCCGAATTCCTTTCCTGTAAAGGATAAAATTGTTCAGTAAGCTATTAATTTTGCCATACAGGTATATTTGGTTGCTTCTAAAATCAGTAATTTCAGGAATCGGAGATGTATATTTCCGGTAATTTCTTCATAAACGGAAATATTTATTGTTTTATATTACCATGCGATTTGGGAGCCCGATAGAAATATGGTTTGGTGAATAGGGAACTTTATTTTTTTATCATTCATAATCAGCATATTACAATTTTATACAAATATTCGGTTTTAACTGTTTTTGAATAAATCTGTTCTGTTAAGGAATATTTACAGTAGCTGTATACTTTTTATTTCATTTATTTCGTTATTTTTACGAACTAAACAAAAAATCACTTGTTTTACCACCCTATTTTCAGTATCTTAGCGAAACCAAATTGTTGTCAAACCTGTAAAATTAACTGTATATGGCAAATATTATTGCAGCAATAGATTTCTCCGACTGCTCGATCAATGCACTTGAACATGCTGTTTCAATAGCCGCGCATGGTACGCTAGATGTTCATATGATATGGGTAAACAATCCAAGTGTTACCAAAACAACTATCTATTCCGATTTATCTGCCGACCTGATAGATGAGATAAGGACTCAGTTTGCCAAGCTGATTGAGAAATATAGCCCCAGGCTTCCTGATTCTACCATAGATTTCGTTATACGCGAAGGGAAAGTTTATCGGGAAATAATTGATGAGGCCAAGGAAATGGAGAGTTTGTCCATTCTTATGGGTACCCATGGTTCTTCAGGCTTCGAACAGTTCTGGATAGGCAGCAATGCGAATAAACTGATTTCGGTGGCATGCTGCCCGGTGATTACTATTCGTGCAGGAATTGATGTAAAACACGAATTGAAGTGCATATTAATGCCTGTGGACAGTACGCTGGATACACGGCAGAAAGTTCCCTTTACCGCATACCTGGCTCGCTTGTTTGATGCAGAGGTTTATGTGCTTTCCATTTATGCTTCTCAATACAAGAGTATACGGAAACGGGTTGATGAATATACCGATCAGGTTTGCGAATATCTTGAAGATGAGGGAATTAAATTTCATAGAGATTCTCTGTCCTCTGACAATCTTACAACAGGAACCATTGAGTATGCCAAACGTGTCAAGGCCAACCTGATCAGCATTATGACCGAACAGGAAACCAGTCCGTTCAACCTGCTTATCGGGCCTTATGCCCAGCAGATGGTCAATAACTCCCCAATCCCGGTATTGAGTATAAACCCATTCGAAACTATGCAGGTTTCAACCAGATAGCCTGTTACAAAGCATAAAAAAAGCTCCGTGAGGAGCTTTTTTTATTTATTAGGCTGTTTGCCAGTTCTGTATTGTTTTGGCAGGATTAGTTCCTGTCGATACAATTCAGGTCGGTAAAGGCTTCCTTCAAACGGACGATCAATGATTTCTGAGCTTCATTGAGCCATTTACGCGGATCGTAGTATTTTTTGTTAGGCTTGTCTTCTCCCTCGGGGTTGCCAATCTGGCTTTGCAGGTAGCCTTCGTTTTTCTTGTAGAAATCCATAATGCCTTTCCAGGTTGCCCACTGGGTATCGGTATCTATGTTCATTTTTACAACACCATACGAGATTGCTTCCCGGATTTCAGCCTGGGATGAGCCTGATCCGCCATGAAATACAAAATTGAGGGGATGTGGTGCCGTATTGAATTTTTTCTCTACAAACTTCTGTGAATTATTGAGAATAACAGGTTGCAACTTCACATTGCCTGGTTTATACACACCGTGAACATTGCCGAAAGAGGCAGCAATGGTAAATTTATCACTGATCTTCAGCAATTCCTCGTATGCATAGGCTACATCCTCAGGCTGGGTATATAATTTTGCACTGTCAACGTCGGAATTGTCAACCCCGTCTTCTTCTCCCCCGGTAACACCAAGTTCAATTTCGAGGGTCATGCCCATTTTACTCATACGAGCCAGGTATTTCTTGCAAATTTCCAGATTCTCGTGCAAAGGCTCTTCCGAAAGGTCAAGCATATGTGAACTGAAAAGCGGTTTGCCAAAACTTGCAAAATATTTCTCCCCAGCATCCAGAAGCCCGTCGATCCAGGGCAGTAGTTTCTTGGCTGCATGATCAGTGTGTACAATTACCGGCACTCCATACATTTCAGCCATGGCATGAATGTGAGTTGCACCTGAAATAGCTCCGGCTATAGCCGCTTTTTCACCTTCGTTGCTCAGGAATTTCCCTGCGTAAAAATGGGCGCCGCCATTAGAGAATTGTATAATTACCGGTGAATTAACTTCATGGGCCGCCTGCATGACCGCGTTAACGGAATCGGTTCCCACAACATTTACCGCCGGGATGGCGAAGTTGTTGAGTTTTGCAATGCGAAAAATCTCCTGAACGCCATCACCGGTTACCACACCGGGGGCGACTGTTTGTAACACTTTGTCTGACATATTATTATGAATTTTATGATTCGGATTTACTATTTTGCAAAGATAGGGTTTTTATAGAAAAGAGTTTTGGAAAGCAGTTTATTATTTGTTTCATTTTCGGGAAATCAATGACAAAACAGTGCTGAGCAGTCAATTTAAGTGGAAGTAGTTCTTCCTTTGACTAATCTATAAAATACAGATTATCAATAATATTAACGTAGTCCTTTGTTAATTGCAACGCAAAGTTAAACCACAGACGAATAATATTGCGCTGAAGGCAACAAGGCTGGATCAAATTTACCGCTAAGTTGATTTTATTTTTTTACATATTTAATCTTGCGGACTATTCCTCAATCACGAAAAGAACAAAACAATCTGTAAACAATACGAGCCCGGCGAAGTCTGCTATTTTTTGGGATCCGAGGACGTCCATCCTGCTCAAATATAGCCGGATTGCTTATTAATCCCTTTCACCGGCAATCTGATCTTGCTTCCGGCCAATTGATTGACAAACCCTATTCTCCACTTTACGGGGATTTGACAGTATACTTCAACCAATCAAGTGGCGGATTCAAATGGAAACAGTTTCTGATTTTTGTAGCTGATTAGAGTGTTAATAGCTGTTTCGAAAATCCTTGCAGTTGGCTGGAGTCAATACATACCCTATTAAATAAAAGTATAATATGTGTTGAATATTATATTTTGTATTTTCCAGTTCAGGCTGGACAAAAAAAATAGTTTCTTTTATTTTGGATAATTATTTATCTTAATTTTGGCCTTATGGATATTGTGTTATGTTGTATAACCTGATCAAAACGTTGTACAAATCACATCCCTTCTTTTTATTAACAAAGTAATTGCATTTTCAAAAAGTAATGAATATTCTTATAGCTGAAGATGATGAAATGATTCAAACACTCATGGAAATTTGCATGAGTATTCTGGAATGGGACTATACCTTGGTTGAGAATGGTTTACAGGCAGTTACCGCCAATAAAAACGGCAGTTATGACACGATTATAATGGATGTTATGATGCCTGTACTCAATGGCATAGATGCAGCAAAACAAATCAGGGTATTTGATAATGTGACACCTATTATCGCAGTTTCATCTCACATTGATTATCCTACAAAGATTGAATGCGCTAAAGCAGGTATTAATGCTTTTATGGCAAAACCTTTTACGGAAGATGAAATCAGGGATGCCGTTACAAAATTGGTTATAATTAACTAATAATCCGGATTATACATGATTCTGCAGTGTTTATAATATCAATAGATGACGGTAGTTGTTTTCAAAAGCAATATAATATGATGGTTTTATTTGCCTGATTATGGCAATCCAGGCATTAAAAAAGCTGAAAAACAGGAAACCTGGCAAATCTAAATTTGGGTGCCGTATCCTTTTATAAAAGGGAATTTCTTATATTTGGCATGGCAAATTCTAGGGAGATATAATAGTCAATACTCCTGTGATAACTTGCATACGATCACCACCATCGAGGCTTGTAAAGTCATTGTGCATTTAATCTGCCCGGCTGTAGCTAAAGCAGATCGAAAATCATATTGTCATTAATCAAAAAAGACCAGTAAAATGGGTAATGAGAAAAAAATAATCAAATTTGGAGAAGACGTAAACGGCTATGAAATTCCCGTTTTAAACGAACGCGAAATAAGGGCAGGAGCAGGAATGCTTTTCGTAATGATGTTTATTTCCATTTCTACAGCTGCAACAAAAGGAGAATTCCTCATGCTGAAATATGCTGTTGTCATTTTCCTTACAGATCTGTTAATACGCGTTTTTATCAATCCTAAATTTTCCCCTTCATTAATTGTGGGGCGCTTGATTGTCAGGAACCAGACCCCGGAATATGTGGGGGCTAAACAAAAAAAGTTTGCCTGGATAATAGGAGTGGTTTTAGCAACTACCATGTTCATTCTTGTGAATATAGTCAATTCCTATAGTCCGATAACGGGCATTATCTGCATGGTATGCCTTATATTTTTATTTTTTGAAGCCGCATTTGGTATCTGCCTGGGGTGTAAATTTTATAAGCTGGTTTATAAGGAAAAGGCACAATATTGCCCTGGTGAAGTTTGTGATATGAAATCGAAACAGGATATCCAGAAAACATCCCTTACCCAGGTTCTTATTGTTTTGGGATTTATTATCTATATTTTCCTGACTGTGATTTTGTTCAATGATACGTTTAGAGTAAAACCACATAATTTGTTCGGATCCGAAAATTCCGCAAAAATAAAGTAGCGTATGCATATCGATTGAATGTGCTAATTCAATACTTGTATTTTTAATGCGTATTTGGATTGCGCTAGAGCATGTATGTTATATGCTTTAAAAATTTACCATACGCCTGGTCAGGCTGTTCCGGGTTAATTGTTTTGACTGATTAAGTTGCAGACTATTAACCGTTTACTGAGTTTAATGCAGCATTGTTGTGACAGTAGCAGAAATATCAAGCCTCCGCCTGATTAACCAGAAAATTGAATCGACTGCTTTCACAACAGCAAATGAGGTTGTGAGTTGGATGGGTGCGATGCAGGCCCAGGATTATACTATGGCAAAATGGGCCATTGGTCATCGAATGGTAGCTGCTACTGATGAAACTGTGGAATCCGCTATTAACGAGGGTCATATTATCCGGACCCATTTGTTGCGACCCACCTGGCATTTTGTAAGTGCAGGTGATATTCATTGGATGCTGGAATTAACAGCCCTGCGAATAAAGGCTTCGATGAATTCCAGAAACAGGGAATTGGAATTGTCGCCGGAGGTTTTCACTAAATGTTTTGATCTGATAGGAGAAGAGATGTCGGGAGGTAACCCTCTTACCCGGCAGCAGATTGCTGGAATTGTCGTAACGGCTAATATTAAAACAGATGAAAACAGGCTTTCACATATTTTGATGGAAGCTGAATTGGAAGGATTGATATGCAGCGGTCGCAAGGCAGGAAACAAACTTACGTATGGCTTACTTTCCGAAAGGGTGCCGTTCCGCATTAACCTGACGCGTGATGAATCATTAGCAAGGCTGGCAATCAGGTACTTTACTAGTCATGGCCCGGCCACGGTAAAGGATTTTGCCTGGTGGTCAGGGTTATCGGCAGCTGATGTGCGCCTAGCCATGAATTATGTAAAGCCTGATCTTATTTTCGAAAATACGGCCGGGGAGCAATACTGGTTTTCAAATATATCGACCGGGCATATTGAGCGCGTTAATCCGGTGCATTTGTTGCCCGCTTTCGATGAATTCCTTATCAGTTATAAGGACCGTTCATCTTCGCTTTCACTGGTACACAATAAAAAAGCTGTTTCGGATAACGGTATCTTCAGGCCGGTAGTTGTTATCAATGGTCAGGTTACAGGTACCTGGAAACGCACCAATAAGAAGGATAAAGTGATAATTACTGCTGACTTTTTTCACCCCCAAACTACTGCCAAAATGCAACTTGTTGATGAAGCAGCCCTGGCATTGGGCCTGTTTCTAAACAAGAATGTAGAAATAGGCAAAAATAGTTAACAGCCTAAAAGACAATCGAATGCATATATCATCTCTGGTTCAACTTGCGTAGGTTTGAAACCAGAAAGAATACAAACAAGGGGGCTGTTATTGATACAACCTCATAAGTGACATCTAAAAACACTTCAGGGTAAAGAATAATATCACCTGTTCCTATAGAAACCCAAAATCGCTATGGCTGATGTTTAATCTTCCTGTAGAGAAGGCATCTCCTATTAGGATCAGGAACAGCAGTTCTTTTTAGTATGCATTAATGTATGTAAACGAAAACAACCACATATAAATCATTGATTTACAAATGGTTGTTTTTCTGTAAAGTGACCCCATCGGGATTACAATTATGTCCGTCTTTTTTAGTTATTGTCTTTTATAATACTGTATATCAGTTAAATGTAATTTTGACTTAGTCAACAAAAGACACATGTTTACATAATTTTACAAAAATGTTTCCCACTATGTTTCCCCAGTATTAAATTATTTTGTACCTTTATGCTATACTTAAAAACATAGCTATGGCAACGGTTACAGTAATTCTAAGAACGGATCGCATCAATAAAAAAGGTGAAGCTCCAATCAATCTTTGCATCAT
>JBAXXB010000199.1:0-8720 GCA_037128115.1 Bacteroidota bacterium | reverse complement strand
GCGAATCCATCCATGCAATATCCTGGTGGCTCGAATTCATCAGGTAAATACTCCCTTTCGCGGCAGGACTCAGTGCCAGTGCTGCCAGGCTTTCGACCGTTGCCGGTTTGTACGTGCGAAAGGTCTGGATTTGGATTAGACCGCCCATATTTGTACATTCAACTCTTAACAAGGAATTGGATGTCAACAAGGTCTGCTCCCCGGTTTTTCCAAATTCGGGTTGTACCAGTATTTTTCCGTACTGGTCCTTTATTGAAAAACTTTGACCCAGGATAGATTTTGGTAGTGAAAATGTCGTGATACTGCATTCATTAGCGGCTGCTAACTGCAGAACTTTGTTTTCCTTTCCAAAACTGATATAAATATTCTCTCCTGCTTTAGTGACTGGAGCTTTGAAATCGACCGCTATTCCATTTTCTGCAGGTTTGGCAGTAAGTTGGGACCACGTACTGTATTTTGCTGAATTTAACAGGAAACGGAGCGCATCCTTGATTTGGTATACAATGATCCAGAAGTTGGAGCCTTCGGTCTGGCCGACTATTTTTATTTTTTGGGGTTTGCCCTCCAGGAGCCAGTCTTTGGGTAATTCAGCCCACATATAGCCCTGGTAATCACCATGCAGATCAGTTGATATACGTGTAAAGCCGAGTATTCCTCCTTCGCTGTTTCTGAATTCCATTTCCTGATTTCCTGACGAAATATAAGTAAACCGGAGTTTGTCATTAATGAATACACCAAATTTCTTTCCTTCTGTCGTATGATCTACCGTTGCCATCCAGAGGAATCCTTCTCCCTGGTTACTGATTTCCTGTGGTAAAGAGTCTGTTTTCCATTCGATTGCCATAGTGCCATCCGTGCAACGTGTCAGTAACCCGGATGTAGCGTCATCGCGAAGGCTGGGGTATGTGAAATCATTTGTTCCTGTATTCTGTATGAAACCTTCATGATACGATTGTACCCTGGCTGCCAGTTTCGAAATTCGCATCATATCCTGCTTCTGTGCCAAAACTGATCCCGGGTTGAGGAGAAATAGGAAGGCAAGTGTGCTGATAATAAGGTAGTTATTCTTTGGTATGCAGTCCATTATTGAAATGTTTAAAAAAGTCTGAATCAGTAAAACAAAAATATGGATTATAGCGCTACCATACAATACGTTTGAAACTTGTTCTTAATGCAAAGACCAGTATATCAGTCAGGAAGAATATTTAATATAGGCTGTGCCGAAATGGCATATACAAGATAATTGTATTGACATTATGGCATATTATTTATAAATTATGCATATGGCGTGCTTCTTGATTGATAAAAGGAGTTACTAAAGTCACTAAAAATGAACTTCAATAAATACACAATCAAGGCACAGGAAGCTGTTCAGCAGGCGCAGCAGATTGCGGCAGTTAATCAAAACCAGGCCATTGAGAATGCCCACCTGGTAAAAGGCATAATGGCAGCGGATGACAATGTGCTGCAATTTCTAACCAACAAGCAAGGCGTCGATTTTAATGCCCTGGAAAGAGGAATAGACTCAATAATTGGATCTTTTCCAAAGGTTCAGGGCGGCGAGGCATATATTTCGAATGATGCATCCAAAGCCTTACAGAATGCTGAATCGTTGATGAAAGAGTTTGGTGATGAATTTATTACCATTGAGTTGATCATGTTGGGTATTCTTAAGACGAACGATAGTGTCTCGAAACTGATGAAACAGTTGGGTGCGAATGAAAAAGACATGAAGTCAGCAATCATAGAACTTCGTAAAGGTTCTTCAGCTACGAGTGCCACAGCCGAAGACACTTATAACGCGCTGAATAAATATGCCCGCAACCTCAACGACCTGGCCCGGAAAGGGAAACTCGATCCGGTGATCGGCCGCGATGAGGAAATCAGGCGTGTTTTGCAGATACTTACGCGCCGTACAAAAAACAACCCCATACTGATAGGTGAGCCTGGTGTGGGAAAAACCGCCATCGCCGAAGGCATTGCACACCGTATCATTAGTGGTGATGTTCCCGAAAACCTGAAAAGCAAGCTTATTTTCTCCCTGGATATGGGTTCACTCATTGCAGGGGCAAAATACAAGGGGGAATTCGAGGAGAGGCTCAAGAGCGTGGTAAAAGAAGTAATTGCTTCCGATGGGGATGTGGTACTGTTTATTGACGAAATTCATACCCTGGTTGGCGCAGGCGCTTCGGAAGGAGCTATGGATGCAGCCAATATCCTGAAGCCGGCCCTCAGCAGGGGTGAACTCCGGGCTATAGGGGCAACCACTCTGAATGAATACCAGAAATATTTCGAAAAGGATAAGGCCCTGGAACGCCGCTTCCAAGTTGTCATGGTGAATGAACCGGATACCATCGATGCCATTTCCATCCTTAGAGGGCTCAAGGAACGTTACGAGACGCACCACCAGGTCCGGATCAAAGACGAAGCCATTATAGCTGCCGTTGAACTTTCGCAGCGATATATTACCGACCGCTTCTTGCCCGACAAAGCCATTGACCTCATCGATGAGGCAGCAGCCAAACTCAGGCTCGAGATCAACTCGGTTCCTGAAGAACTGGATGAGAAAGAACGCCGTATACGGCAACTTGAAATTGAACGCGAAGCCATTAAGCGTGAAAAAGACGAGGTAAAACTGAGGCAGCTCAACGAGGAGATAGCCAATTTAGATGAAATTCGTAAATCGCTGAAAACCAAGTGGGAAGCCGAAAGAAACCTGGTTAATGGTATTCAGCAGCAGAAGAAGAATATAGAAGCCTTTAAATTCGAAGCCGAACAGGCTGAGCGTGAAGGTAATTATGGGAAAGTGGCAGAACTTCGTTATGGCAAAACGCAGGAAGCTACCGCAAAACTTGAGCAGTATAAAAAAGAGCTTAACCTGATGCAGGTCAAATCGGCCCTGGTTAAAGAAGAGGTAGGTTCGGAAGAGATTGCCGAAGTAGTAGCACGATGGACAGGTATTCCTGTGACTCGTATGCTTCAAAGTGAGCGCGAGAAATTGCTGCACCTGGAGGATGAACTTCATAAAAGAGTAATAGGACAGGATGAAGCCATTCAGGCCATTTCGGATGCCATACGCAGGAGCAGGGCAGGGTTACAGGACGCGAAGCGGCCTATGGGCTCATTTATATTCCTGGGAACAACCGGCGTTGGTAAAACCGAACTTGCCAAAGCCCTGGCTGATTACCTGTTCAACGATGAAAATGCCCTGGTGCGTATCGATATGAGCGAATACCAGGAACGTCATTCGGTATCACGGTTGGTTGGAGCGCCTCCGGGATACGTGGGTTATGATGAAGGCGGCCAGCTTACAGAGAAAGTGCGACGCAAACCTTATTCGGTCGTCCTTTTTGATGAGATGGAAAAGGCTCATCCTGATGTATTTAATATCCTCCTCCAGGTTCTCGATGACGGGTGTCTGACTGACAATAAGGGCCGTACTGCCGATTTCAGGAACACGATCATAATTATGACTTCCAATATCGGCTCCATGCTGATACAGGATAAACTAAAATCCATTAATGATTCAAACAGGGAGAAAGTACTGGATCAAACCAGGGAGGAAGTGTTTGAGTTGCTCCGGAAAACAATCAGGCCTGAGTTCCTGAACCGTATTGACGAAGTGATCATGTTCACGCCCCTGACTGAAAAGGAAATTGCAAAAATCGTCTGCCTGCAGCTGAAAAAGATTGAGGAAATGCTACTCGCCAATGATATCCATCTGGAAGTTACTGAAGAGGCAATACAAATGCTGGCTGCCGAGGGGTATGACCCTCAATATGGTGCCCGCCCGTTGAAAAGGGTGCTGCAACGCGAGATACTCAACAAACTCTCAAAAATGATACTGGCTGATGAAATAGATAAGGGTAAAAAGATAGTAATTAGCACTAGTGGAGAACAACTTGTTTTCAGTAACAAATAAAAAAAATTCTGGGTCAGAAAATACCCGGGATTTTTCCATCATGCCTGGGCGGATATTATTCCACTGGATGAAAAGATAGTTTGTGAGTAATTCTTAATGTATTAATTCTCAGGAGCTCCCTGTGAAATCCAGATATTAATCATATTTATCTGGCAATCAGTAAGTTTATTCCCGTTTTTAGGCATGGCGCTGAACCCTGACAATTGACTGACGGACCCAAAGAGCTTTCCATTGTCGGCTATTGTTTTTATTCCCGAATAGGTAGCAAGGTCAATCCCGCCTCCTGGTGAAGCCCCGCTGTGGCAACCCTGGCAGGTGTTTTCGATAAGGGGTTTGATATGTGTCGAATATTTTACATTGGTTGTATCGCAACCGCTATAAAGACAGCTGTTTTCAATCGCTCCCTGGCCAATCCATTTTGCGATCAAAGCCAGTTGTGTATCTGTCATGGGTGCAGCAGGAGGTTGAGGCATACGCTCATCGTCCGTTTTTACCATTACTCTATAGATTTTACTGTTGGTAGGGTTAGTTATATTTATTCCACCGGTCGAAAGGATGCCGGCATAGCTGTCTAAAATCACGCCTTCTTTATGTGTTATGGCGTCATGGCACCCGCTTTTAGCACAGCCTGATTGTAACAAGGGCAGAACCTGTTGTATAAAATAAACAGTGTCCTTGCTGCAGGCTGAACTCGTATTATTGCCGCTGGTATCTGAAGGAATAATAACCCCTTCAGTCAAAGGATCATGTTTGCAGGAAGCAATAAAAAAGGCGGCAAATATTAAAACCGAGGTTGTTGCAATCACTGGAATTCTATGTGTCATAAATCGTCGGATTTTATATTTAATAACTTCAATATGGCTCAAATGTTGCATCCCGGAATTTTTATCTCTGTTGCAGAGCGAAAATACTTAAATGAGCAACGATCAGCGGAAAATGGGCGCAACAGCAGAAGAGTCGTCTATGTTCCTTTAACAATACATGCTTTTCCATGTATTACCGTAATGATACATTCACTTATTTTAATCGGGAAATAATTATCTTTTCATAATTCTTATAGGCCAAAGAAGAGAAAAGAATGAATGTCACTTTAATTTGCATTCATTGCTGAAATTGATTAATTTTACGGCACGACCTAACCATCACTAATCTATATATACCATGGGAAAAGGAGATAAAAAATCACGCAGGGGCAAAATTGTAATCGGCTCTTATGGAGTTCGCAGGCCCAAACTATCGAAGCGTAGAGGTGTCGAAAAAATCGAAACAGCTGTCATTGAGGCAGTTGAAAAAGTAAAGAAAATTACGGAAAAGCCTAAGGCTGAACCTAAATCCAAAGTTAAAGTAACTGAGGAACTAGTTGTTAATGAGCCAGTAGTGATCGCAGCCACTGAAAAGGTGGTTAAAAAAGTGGTTAAAAAACCTAAAGCCGAAAACATAGCAGAATAAGGTTTTATTCTTTTTTGCGAATGAATTTAATTATGTGAGGAAAGCAGTTTTCTCACATTTTTTTTGAAGGTATTTCCCCTCTCTTCAAAATTACTGAACATATCATAGCTGGCCGCAGCCGGCGAAAGCAGGCATATCTTTCCTTTTTTTGTAACCCTTAATGCAATGTCAACTACCTCCTGGTAATCCGTAGCAGTAAAAAATTTGATATTGCTTTCACCGTAAACTTTAAGTTCATTCATCATCCGGGTCCCTGCTTTTCCTAAGAAAATAAGGTTGGATATTCCTGAGTGAAACAGAAAAGGGTATAAAATAGCATATTCAATTCCCCTGTCGAAACCTCCCAGAATAAGTGTGTCAACACAATGAAGTGTTTTTACTGCTTCGATGGCTGCCTCAGGGATGGTTGCAATGGAATCATTATACCACATAATGTCCTCATAGGTCCCTACAGGTTCAATGCGATGCTCCAGCCCGTTAAAGGACCTGATTCCAGCGCTTATATGCTCTGGTGATACACCGGCAAGGGAACAGGCCGCAGCAGCAGCCATGATGTTGTAAAGATTATGATGCCCCATTAGAGGCTGCCCCTGGCTGGTATCATAAAGCCTTATTTTCCCGCTTTTCAGTTGCAGTTCAACCCATGCATCCTTCAGGTTTAATAGGGTGTCAGGGCCTGTATCCAATGAAAATGATATCAGTTCAGATTTAGGATGTGGGGATATTTCCATCTGATTCCTGAGTATTTCATTATCATGATTATATATGAAATAGTCGTTTGCTGACTGGTACATGCTGATGTTCAGTTTTGCCTTCTGATAATCCCCGTAGGTATGATAGTGGTCAAGATGTTCCTGGAAAATATTCAGAAGCAATGCAATGTGTGGCGAGTGCGCAACATATTCGAGTTGATGCGAGGATAACTCCATAACGATTGTGGTTTCTGGAGTGATTTCATCAATACAGTCGAAAGGAGGGACGCCTATATTGCCAACCAGAAGCGTCTTCCTGCCAGCATTCTTAAGAATGTGGAATATAATACTTGAAGTTGTACTTTTTCCTTTTGTGCCAGTTACTCCTATAGACTGATGGCCATAGCATTGCATATATATATCGGTCTGAGAAGTTAGCCGCACTCGCTTGAATTTATCCGGCAAAGTATTAGACGGGATTCCCGGAGACTTTATGGCAACATCATAATTATCAATGGCTTGCATGCAGTCTTTACCTGTAATAAAAACCAGGTTGTAATCATTCTGAAGGCATGCATCTTGACGGATATTGTCGTTCTCGTCGAGTATGGCTAGTGTTTTTTGAGGAAAAACCCTTCTAAGTAAAGTATAGCTTGATCTTCCTTCTCTACCGAAACCCAGTAAAGCCAGGCTTTTATCCCCGAAAAGCCCTTCAATCATTTCATTCATTGGTATTTTTGTTTTATGATTTCCAGGAAACCGGGTTCCAGGAAATGAGCAGGGTTGAATTCGTTCAGAAGTGTGTCGGAGAGCTTTGCATTCAAAGGAGAATAATTGCTTGTGTTGCTGTAGTAATCTATCAGTAAAGGCAGCTTTTGATGTTTATTCTTCTCAATGAACATATGCAGTGCTGCATTCACCTCATCTACAGTACCTACACACTCAAAAGGTTTAACTTCGGTGATACCTGTAAGTTCTTTCAGGTAAACGAGCATTTGCGGTAACTCGTAAAGGTTTTTACCTAAAATATGCACCAGTTCGATCAGGGGTATAAAAGGGCTCAGGATGATAAATGCAAAAAGGCATTTAGGGCAGTTGCAGCACCAGATATCGGTTTTGCTGCCGGCATTGCAGCTTTTAAAAACCGGGTAATATTTAACCTGTTCGGCAAATAAACAGGCTATCTGAAGTTCGTTTAGCGGCCGTAGAAAGCTGAAATAGTTGAAATCATCCGAAATATATTCCCTGATGTATCGCCTGAAGTCAGATTCGAAATCAAATGATTTGGAGTACTGGTGATTCACATCCGTGCCAGCCACGGTAGGCTCGTTAGCGCTCGATTCGTTCGAAAGAGCAATATGCCTGTGACCGGCTATGGCCGATACCAGGATACTGTAAAAGGCGAGCAAGGCCGAAAAAGGAGTATGCCCGTTCAGGAACCCTTTTGCGTTTAACTCTAACAACAAGGGATCGAGCCTGCGATTTACCTCTATAAAGCCTTCGTTGCCATAGCCTGCTACGCGAACACATTCGAGGGTAGCTCCGCGGGGATTCATGATAAAAGGGCGGACTTTCATGCTTTTATTAAGCAGTTCCAATGTAACCACCGAGTCTTTCCCGCCGCCAACAGGGACAAGTACAGTTTCGTCCAGGGCAATGGATTGAACAGGAATTATTTCGCCATGAGAGGAAATATGCATGAAACTATCCAGAGAAATGTTGATTTCGTTGGTATAAAAAAACTCACCAAGTCCCTGGTAAAAAACATTTTTCCACCAGCCAACCTGCTGTGCCGAAAGATTTTGATCACAGATAATTACTTCTTTGGGGCATGCCGCTTTCCAATAGCTTACCAGTTCGATCAGGCCAATATGAAAAAGGATATTTTGGAATATCGGGCTAGCGATCGACTCCATAGTCGGGAATTTGTCAAGGAATCTTTTTCTGGGAATACTGAATCCCGGATGAAATGAATATTTCCCGGCAAGGTTAAACCCGTACTTTACGTGCAACCCGGCCTGGTCGATACTTACTTCATACCCGGTGTATTCCAGGAATGGAAATTCTTCCCGAAGTTTGTCGAATTTTTCCTGCCCGGAAGATTGATGAGAATTGTCCATTGGGGTTTACTACTCTCTGGCTTGAAATTAAGAGAATTTGAACTCCAAAGATAGGACAATCATACAATCTGGTGAAAAGTTTTACGTTATCATGTTAAAATGGATCACTGTAACTTCTCCTGAATTTGCAATTTAACCAAAGTCTGATTAAATTTGTAAGTAGCAAACTAAGGGAATCCTGATCCGTCGGGAAACATTGGCAGTTGCGATGGGCCATGGAAGACTGAAGGTTGAATTGCTTGAATTTGTATTGATTAATAAAAGGATTAGGTGTTTTGTCAAAGGATTATACCCTGACTTACCACAGAAACTCGGATACCCTGAATTTAAGGATTTTAAATTTTAGAAATACCTATTATAAAATGAATATCCCTGATCAATATCCTGCAGGCGGGCGTATACTGGTGAGCCAACCCTCATTGATTGACAGGTTTTTCAGCAGGTCAGTCGTTATGCTTGCCGAACATGGACCGGAAGGAAGCTTTGGATTTATTGTGAATAAACCTGCACACCTGAAATTGAATTCTGTCACTGCAG
>JBAXXB010000198.1:0-8786 GCA_037128115.1 Bacteroidota bacterium | reverse complement strand
CGTCAAAGGGTATTGGTTCGACGATGAACAGACGCGCATGGCCATGACCGAAATCCAGCAACGATATGGTTATCAGTCGGATCCCCATGGTGCCATTGCCTATGCCGGGCTGAAGGAATCAGGATTACTGGGCAAGTATGCCGGTATTTTCATCGAAACGGCCCACCCGGCAAAATTCCCGGAAGAAGTTGAAAAAGCAACCCAACTAAAAATAGAAATCCCGGCTTCACTTAAGGAAATACTGCTTCTGGAAAAGAAATCCATAAAAATACCCAATAGCTATCCCAGCCTGCTGGCTCAACTTCAGGAAATGGAATAAAAGCAAAAACTCAACAACATGCACTTCTTTTAAAAGACATGTCAATCTTGCCTTTGCTGTGTTAAAGGTTATTTCCCGAGTTGTATACCCAGGTTTAACGCGAAAGTTGAAGCTTTTAAAACCGATTCCTTACCATGCTGATAGACAAAACCAAAGTAAACAGGCCGGTCGCCTGCAATATAGGTTAAGCCCAACCCAATGCTCAATCCATGATCCAATTTTACAAATGGGTTTTCAGTGAAATTTTGGCCATAAGTAAATCCTTGATAGGTAAATAGCAGCGTTCGATAATATTCAGTCTTGAAATTATAATTCAAAAAGAAGCCTGCCTGCAGGTAAGGCCTGAATTTTTTACCCGAAAATTCATACCTCAAGTTGACTGCATTATTCAATGCATATCTTTTCATTTGAATATCGTTGTAGATGTTCGTCTTCATGTAAGGATCATAATATTCGTTACCAGTTGTTTCAAGCCTGTATTTGCACACTGTAGCCTCGTACCTTAAAAACAGGCGTTCGTTTACATAAGGAAGATTCACCAGGGCAAACAAGCCGATGGCAGGGAAAACGGGAGTATTAAAATTGCTTTTTTGCAGGTAGTAATACTCCTGGTCATAATACTGATTTACCCAAGCATACTTCACATTTACCGTCACCACCGGGCCTATAATGATATGAAAGGCCAGAAGTTTTTTCTCATAAATGATGCATACGTTATCCTTGCAAACTTCGTTATGGTATTTATGGGCCACCTTTATCAGCGACTTGCGGTCAAGTGAAATATCCTCAACCTCTTTGCTAATGCCCGGGCTTTGCCTGAAGGCATATTTCAAAACCCCGACATATTCTTTTGCAGTCCTGGCATATACCCGGTTATCGGCGGTCAGGTTCTTTTCCTGGTCCTTCAATTCTGCCAGGCAGCCGTCACCAGTATCGAGCAGGTAATGGTCTCCCTCATTGTCACGGTAATAATAGAAATCAACAACCCCGTTTATCAGGTACTCCAGGAACCTGGGTTCTGACTTTTCTCCTTTTTTCACTGACCTGGAAACATAATACTTGCTGTCAGCAAATCGATAAGCTGTTATTCTGTCGGGAGTATACCTGGTTTCGACAGCACCGGGATCTTTCCTGAACAGGCAATATTCTGAATTCGCCCTATCCCCTTTATAATCGATATAACCAAAAGTGGTATCCTTTGCCAGGCCAACAACATACCCTGGCCTGAAATCCGACTGGGCCATAATGTTGCTGATAAGGAGCATGAAACTAAATAGAACAAAACAAATTCTCGTCATGAAATATACAAATAAGCGTTCAACCAGAGAGAACCACCTGGTGGGCAAATTTATAAATAATAATTCCTGATGCCGGATGAAACACGACAAATTAGTATATAATTGCCACTTTTTTCTGTACTTTCCGTAAAACACTGTTTAGCAGGTATACTCAGATCAACTAACAGATAACATTTTGATTTAATTGAAAAATGACCTATTTTTGAATTAGTTATCCCAAATGCTTCATTAGAAAAAAAGCTGTACCCTTAAAAACAAAGAAAGGATTTTCTAAATCCAAGAAATAATGAGCTACCTTTTTGACTTTGGAATTTCGCAGGAAGATCCCCGCACTGAGCAATTTGTTATGAACTTGCAGGCATCCGACCATGTTTTGTCAGTAGTTAGTGGAGGAGAAGTTCCCCTCGCACTTATAAGTATGAACAACGAAATAAAGCTAACAGCAGCAGATATTTCGGAACCGCAGGTGAAGTTATGCAGGTTAAAACTCCTGGCAGCTGTGTATCTCGAATTCCCGATAAACGGAAAGTTTCTTGGCTATTCTGAATTTGAAGGAACATGCAGGAAAAAGATCTACTACGAGACCATCAGGCCACATTTACCCGCTGGCGATGCCAGTTTCTGGGATCATAACATGGCATTCATCGAAAAAGGGATCATCAATGCAGGGCGATTTGAGCAATACATTAAAAAGATACGATTCGTCGCTCATCTGTTCATCGGCAAAAAAAATATTCAGAGGCTTATTTCCTGCCGGTCCATCGGGGAACAAAGCAAAGTATTTCATGATCATATTGCTTCACGAAAGAGCCTTCAGCTGCTCTTTAAGATTGCATTTCACCCGGCAATATACCGAAAAAGAGGGTTACAGGAGCAAGCCCTTATGCATGCCGGGAAAAGCACGGGTGAAAAGTTTTACAGCAGGTTCCGCGATTTTTGCATCTCCGGCTTAGCTTCCGAAAACTATTTCCTTCAATATTTCCTTACGGGAACCTGTATATCCGGGATTGCATTCCCCGAATTTTTACAGCCTGCAAATAAACAACGCCTTATCCATAATATGAAAGGCTTTGAACTGGTATCTACTTCCCTGCAGGCTGCATTGTCCGAAAACGAGAAAGGGTTCTTTAACAAAATCCATTTATCGAACCTGGGGGATTGGCTTAGCGAGGACGAATTCAATCAATTAAGAACCCTGATAAATAAAACATGCAAGCCGGGAACCCGGATTTGTTACCGCTATCTCCAAAAAAATCATTTCCCAGAAGGCGGAATACCCGATTTCGGCATAGATAAAGAACTTTCGGCACAGGCACAAAGCCGGGATCGTTTCCCATTCTATACAATACTTGCGTTAACAATGGGGGAGCTGGTAAGGGTAGATTTTTAATCCGGTTTGATATCAACAGATGAATCCGGAACATATCTGGCAAATTCCCGGATTAGCTCAGCTGCTTCGGAGCTATGGGAACGATCATTTGTCTCAAGGTCAATATAGTGACAGTTTTTCAGCAGTGAAACCATTTTCATGGTTTCATTATACACATGAAACCGGTCTTTTGAAGCAGCCAGCACCAAAACAGGACAATCAATGGCCGCCAATTTGTCCCAGGCTGTATAATCTACTATGGCGAGTATTGTTTTTTTCAATTTCTCAGGATCAGCATTATCCAACGCTTTTTCTGAAATGATGACCATACCGGGATCAGCTTTTTTATCGATCAGGAAATTGCGGATATACCATTTGGCTATTGGTTTCAAAGGCCTGGATTTTAGCCCTATGCTTGCCCTCATCAGGATGAGGCTCCATTTGGGATAATGAAAAACCGGTGTGGGTTCCAGGAAAATCATTTGTTTTGGCTTTGCCTTTAAAAACCGGTAACAATCGGCTATCAGCGTGGCACCCATCGAATACCCTATAAGAACATATTTGGCATCTTCCAGTCCAAAGGCTTCTATGACCCTCACTATATCCATCCCGCAGTTTTCAATATCGAATTGCACTTCGCCTGAAACCAGGGATGAGGAATGATCACGTGTTTCAATATAATAAAAGGGGAAATCCCGTGTGAGTTCATGAACGATGGACTTAAAGCTTTCCATCATAGTCGACAGGCCTCCCACAAAAATAACGTTAGGATTCCCTGATTCATAGGCAGGCAAAAAACTGTATACCCGTAATTTAACCCGCTCATCAACCTGCACCAGATGTTCGGCATATTGTGCTCCTTCGAACTGAAATTGATGGTTTTCCTGTTTCATTTATCAAAGACTAAACCAGGCAATGCCCTGTAAACACTCGTTTATAGGAATGCAATATCTATATAGGGTAAGTTTGCCTGGGTGTTGAATCGTTTAGTGTCGAAGCTGGTGAATAGTATATTCGAAACAATTTCTTTGTGCCAGAACCCAACTGCTGCTGACAGTAATTTATCGCTACTGCAACTGCCAAAATTCATAAAATGATATTTCCCGTTATGATGGCGGTAGTAGATCTCACTGAGTAAAGCATGCATTATCACCCTGTCCCTGTCTTCGACCGCGTAATCGGTAGTGGTGAGTTCACTAAAACTCTCACCCTTTGCGGGAAACGCTGCCATTTTGAAGACCTGTGCCATGGCTTTGTATGCTAAAAGCAGGGGGTAAAAACCAGGGGAGTAAAGCAGTACGCGGGTTTTGCGAAAGGAAGAAGCATCCCAGGCCAGGCAGACACCCTTTACTTCACCTTTCCAGTTCATAGCTACATAATAGTCTTCTATCACGAGTCCCCGCTTGTTCAGATTCGACTGAAAATCATCCTCACTGAAACAAAGGCCAAAATCCCTCTGCCGGTGTTCCTTGTTTAAAAGCGCAACTATAACCGGTATATCATCTATGCGGGCATTCCTGATGGTATAGTTGGTTTTATTTTTAATGGGAAACGAAATGAGTATGGACTTCACCACCCATTCATCCAGGATACGGCTTGGAGGACTCCCGTCACAGATCTGTTGGCCTACATAAGATTCCACAGGATGGTTACCTTTAATAGATAAAGCGATTCCAAAATTAGCCCTTGCCTGCGCATGTTTAAAGAAATCCTGCATAGCCATGCTCGCCAAATGGTTTCCGCGTGCTTCCGGAGTGATATAAAAATTGTAGAAGGTAAAAACTTCCTCTTCCTTCCCTCCTACCCAGGCTTTATAATAGCCCAGCGAGGCAAATCCTTTCAATTCCGTTCCCCGGAAAAAACCCAGGTGTCTTCCTGATGTATATTTCAAGTGGGGTATATGGAAAATATCAGGCGACTTATCAAAATACAAACTAAGCCCGCCGGCATATATGGGCGAAGATTCCAGTATGGGAAGCATCCTTGTATTAAAGGATTCATCGATTTCCGATACGCTGTAATTTTCCAAGGCTCAGTTTTTTAATCCTTCCTCCTTTTATGCATAACTGATCAGTTTAGGAAGTCCCGGATGTTTCGCGCTCTTCCTTGTATGTTTTTAACAGCAAGTCATAAATCCATTCGAATATAACATGATTTTCGAGCATCGATATTTGATTTAATGTGCTCGCATACTCAACACAAATGGGATACCGAAAACACAAGCACTAAAAAGGTTGGCCTACACAAAGTTAGACCAAATGGCCGGGGATGTCAAGTGTTACTATTTTTGACTGGATTTACAAGTGATTACTGAACCGTCATACCGTATCCCCTTTCCCAACGGCAAACGACTCTATTCTTTTACCAATTTCCAAGATTCAGTGCTATTCCCGTTTACGAATCGAAGCAGGTAAACACCAGGAGCCAATCCACTTGTCTGCACCATAGCAGAACCAGAAAAATTGCCTTTCAAAACAAGTTGCCCGATTGAATTCAGGATTTCGAAAGTCATATTTCCTGTATACCCCCTGCTTTCAATTGTTAGCTGTGTGGAAACAGGGTTAGGATAAAGCAGTATAGTCATACCACCTGGAGCCGAACCGATTCCAACAGTAGTTACCTGTGTGCAATCCGAGGTATCAGAACACAAGCCCTGGGTTACTATAACAGCATAATCCCCGTTCAGCGTAGCGGTAAAACTTTGGCTAACTTCTCCGTTGAGGACGCTAAAGTTATTTCCGCAGTCAATCCACTGATAGGCATCTGCCATCGCATTGGCCGTAATCGTCAGGCCCGAAACAGAAACGCCCGCATCAACAGTGTTTACCGTTAAATTCAGTGTATATGTACTGTCGCAGCCATAAACAGAAGTATAATTCGCATTGTACGTCCCGGTAGTATTGTAATTCGTTCCCTGCCAAATATACGCTGAGCCATAACAGATACTATGACTTTCGGCATAGGAATACACCGGGTTGACTGAGAGATTCAGTGTATAAACACTGTCACATCCTTGTATGGAGGCATAGTTTGCGGTGTAAGACCCTGCCGATGTATAAGTCGTTCCATGCCAAAAATAACCTGCGCCATTACAGATGTCATGGTTTTCGCTAAAGGCGTAAACAGGATTTACCGAAAGATTCAACGTATAAATACTATCGCAACCATTCAAGGTGGTGTAGCTTGCGGTATAAGTCCCCGCCGAAGTGTACGTTGTCCCATGCCAGTTGTAACTTGCGCCATTGCATATACTATGGTTTTCGCTATAGGCATACACAGGGTTGACTGACAGGTTCAGGGTATAGATACTGTCGCAACCGTAAAAGCTGGTATAGTTGGCAGTATAAATGCCTGCCGAATTATACACTGTTCCATGCCAGGTGTAGCTCGCACCGTTGCAGATACTATAGCTTTCGGTATAAGCATACACAGGGTTGACGGTCAGGCTCAGTGTGAAGGTACTATCGCAACCATGGATGCTGGTATAGCTGTCTGTATAAATACCAGCCGAGGCATATGTGGTTCCGTGCCAGCTATAGATAGCGCCATTGCAGATGCTATGGCTTTCGGAATAGGCATATACCGGGTTTACAGAAAGGTTCAGTGTATAGATGCTGTCGCAGCCATGGATGCTGGTATAACTGGCTGTATAAATCCCTGCCGAGGCATAGGAGGTTCCATGCCAACTGTAATCGGAGCCGTTGCAGATACTTTGGTTTTCGGAATAGGCATACACAGGGTTGGCAGACAAATTCAGGGTAAAAATACTATCACAGCCATGGATGCTGGTATAACTGGCCGTATAATTCCCTGCCGAGGCATAGGTGGTTCCATGCCAACCGTAGTTTGAGCCGTTGCAGATACTATGGCTTTCGATATAGGCATACACCGGATTGACAGACAGGTTGAGTGTATAGACACTATCGCAACCGTGAATGCTTGTATAGCTGGCAGTATAAATCCCTGCCGAAGCATAGGGGGTTCCATGCCAGCTATAGCTTCCGCCATTGCAGATACTGTGGCTTTCGTAATAGGCATAAACAGGGTTGACTGCCAGGTTAAGAGAGTATATGCTGTCGCAACCATGAATGCTGGTATAGTTGGCAGTATAAATCCCTGCCGAGGCATAAGTGGTTCCATGCCAACTATAATTTGAGCCATTACAGATACTATGGTTTTCGGAATAGGCATATACTGGATTAACTGTTACCGCCTTGCTTGAAGCCGCGCCATCGCCACATGAATTTGTACCTTTTACGGCCAGTGTTCCGGAGACAGAGCCAGCACCGAAATCAACTGAAATGCTATGGGTGCTGCTGCTTCCAGTTGCGCCTGTTGGAAGTATCCAGGCGTAGCTTAACGCATTTGCAATGGGTAGAACAGAATAGGTAACGGCATTCTGTCCCATGCAAACACCGGCTGCACCACTTATTAATCCTGCCGGCTCTACAAGCGGGATGACCGTGATCGGCAGGCTTGAAACCGGACCTTCGCCGCAGACATTCAGTCCTTTTACGGAGATATTCCCGGAAACGGCATTTGAACCAAAATTCACGATGATGGTATTTGTTGAACTGGAGCCGCTTACTCCAACAGGCAGGGTCCATAAGCAGGAGGATGCATTACCAAGCCCGGCAGCGGAATAGGTCACAGCTGCCTGTCCCTGGCAAACAGTGGTTACACCGCTAAGTGTCCCCGCTCCTACCGGGGACGAAACGCTCAGCTTACAGGTATCCGACAGGCCGCCGACCGTGGAATGCACAACAATAGTCGCTATGCCGGGAGATAGGGCATGAATCTTTGTTCCGACTATATGGGCAATGCTGTTATCCGAACTGGTAAGGGTATAGGAACCATCGCTCACCAGGGCAGGAAGCACCGAAACAGAAAAGGCAACAGAATCTCCCTGGCACAGTGTGCTTTGGTGAGGTGCAATTGCAATACTGGTAGGTTTCAGCCATTGGTAAGCGCCTACGCTCACACTGTCGGATCGGATAGCGCCCCGTTGATCAGTCGTACCCAGGTAACCAGGATTACCATGACCCCGGGCCGGGTTGTTCGTCACACTTAGCAATCGCGCAGTAGGTGTTATGCCGCCATTGTTTGCGATCGAATCAAGCCACATGCTGTATGCCGGCAAATTTGAAGAAACTACATTATTTTTATTGTAACCGTATAACTTGTTACCCAGTATGCTATATTTAACTTTTACATGGCTGGTATCCGAAAACTGGCTCAGATCGACGTCTGTCCATATCGAATTATCCAAATTCACCTGACTATTCGAACTTGAGGTATAACCGCCACCGATGATGGTCGAATTTGTAATATTGGAGGTGGAATAAAAATATGTAACCAGTCTGCCAATTAAAGTAACATTATTGAGGTTGTAGGTCGATCCGGAAGTTGCCCAGAGATCCTCATAATACCCGATATTTTTATAAAAGCTGCAGTTGTTGATGGTTGCCCTTGAGCCATCTATATAGATAGCTCTGCCATAACCATAGGCTGAATTATTGCGGAAGTAAACGCTATTGCTCGTTGTTAATGTGCTTGTGTTAACAAATATTCCTGCACCATGCCCGTTTACCTGTATATTGAAAATCCCACCGGCAACAATGTAGGTTTGTTGAATCAGGTTATCATTTATTGAACAGTTCAATACAGATAAGAAAGACGACTGATTTATATTAAGGCTTGAGCGCATACAATAAATCCCGCCGCCTCCATTCCAGGCCGAATTATTCGTGATTTTACAGTTAGTTAAAATAACATTGGAAAAAGTTTGAGGTATATATAC